>JAAZFW010000230.1 GCA_012511525.1 Clostridiaceae bacterium | reverse complement strand
CCAGAAGGCGAAAGGCGGCAAGTAAAACTGCTGCTCACGCATGAACGCTTCGGCATCGCGGAGAATTTGGTTAATTTCGGATCGTTTCATGGCAACCTCTTTCTGTCAGGTGACAATCAGCTCTTGGGCTTTGCGAACTTTGGCGCGAAAAGACGAGTGGCGCGGGTAACGGTTATGGGCATCCTGGAAAAGGACCGCGGCTTCATCGCTGCGGCCAAGGTCGGTGAGAATCTGAGCCAGCAGGGCAAGGTTTTCAGCAGCCGTAGCGTAGGAATGACGATGCTGACCCACAACGATGCTGTCAACCGCAGCGAGAAGCTTCTCACGAACAACCGTCCAACAGCGTTCCCGTTGCGGCAAGTCCGGCACGTTTTCCTGCAAAGCCGCGTAAAGCAGCGACAGGTAGTCCTGGTGCAGATCGCAGCAGATCCGGCCAAGCTCATGTCGCCAGTTTTCGAGAACCCATGGTTTGAGCGGCTGGGGAAACAACACGGCCGCCAGGAGCGCATACACCACTGAGCGGCTCAATTCAGCGGTTGCCACGACCTCATCCAGGTTTCCGGAGAGCAATCGGACCTGCTGGAGCAAATCCGGTCTGACCGGTGTACGGCGCAAGTCCTCGTCCGGGTTGAAATCAAGTCCTGCATGGTGCATGTTCAGCACGGTCAGGCGCTCCAGGACGGACCGGCATACGATGGAGAATTGGCTGGTACGGCGAGCATCAACGAGTAAATGGATCATCGACTCCAGATCCGGATCCGACTCGAATGACGCCTTCAGGCCTTGCAGCACCAGCTTGCCGTCGTTTTGTTTGCGCCCGATAGCCGCGAGCTCGTCTCCGACACGAGCCCGGATCAGCAAATCCGGATCCAGTTGTTCCAATGCCTGAACGGCAACGTGCGCAGCCACGTCCCACTTGCCGGCTTCTTTCAGGCTGTCCAGCCAATCCAGATAGATGCCGGGGACACGGCTGGCATGGACGCTGGCGAAATCCGCGATTGCTTCGGGACCCGACAGCCGGACCGCTTCGCGCACATCCTGTCCAGTTCTACGGGAATTTGGCTGCATCAGGCAATCGATCCATCCTGGCAGGAAAGCGTCAAAACCCGGCAGAGGATCTGTTGCCACATCGATCATTGCGCGCAGGCTGAAATGATGTTCCAAATACTTAAACCGGTGAAGCGCGTCCAGGAGCTTTTGCGGCCGTTCGGCAGGCGGCGCATCGAGATAGGCTGCCCGTCCGTACAGGTTGACATGCTCCTGGATGCTTTCGCTCAGCATCGCGGTCGGATCCGGATTGCCGGGCAGATGACCCGGGTCGAAGCCGGATTCGAGTGCATCGAACAGGGCGCTGTAGCAGGTCAGCGCCGTCCGGATGTCGCCGTTCAACAGGAGAAAGCGGGTGTCGGCCAGGTAAGCATCCATGTCGCCGGCCCAGCTTTCATCGCCAAAGTCCCGTTCTTCGCCGAGGCTGTCGTCCCAGCCCCAGCCGTGCAGTAGTCACCGTTCTCGACAGCCTGGCAGAAGGTTTGTATTTTGTCTGCGAGCACGGCCGTCTCGTTGACCGGCTTGGTTGGGGGCTCCAGGATGGACAGCCGATCCAGAAACGATTCGCGCCGGTCGGGATGCTCGTTGCTGGCCCACTCGATAAGTAGCTGCCGCAGCTGCTGGGAAGAAAGCGCGTCCAGGCGCTTAGCGACTTGTTCCATGAACGGCCGGTAGGACAAGGTCATGCGGATCACCTCGCTGGCCCTATTATACCGGGAACTGGTGCATGGGGGTAGCCGGCTGAACGGACACTACCGGATCACCGACTTGATCACCAGTGACAGGCCCATGGCCAGCAGAACCAGGTT
>JAAZFW010000229.1 GCA_012511525.1 Clostridiaceae bacterium | reverse complement strand
TGATCGCAACCGCGGCGGCCTGCGCGGATCAGCAAGAGACCACAACGACGGCGACCGGTCTTAGCGGCAAGGTCATCGTCGACGGGTCGGGAACGGTGTTCCCCCTGATGGCCCACATCGCCGAGCAGTACATGACATCGGAACAGCCGGATGTCGACGTCCAGGTCGGACGCGCCGGCTCCAGCGCAGGCTTTAAGAAATTTATCCCGGGCGAAACGGATTTCTCCGACGCCTCGCGCAAAATCAAGGACGAGGAGATCGCCCAGCTGGCAGACAAGGGTCTGGTATTCGGCGAGGATGTTTATGAATTCAAGCTTGCCCTGGACGGTTTGACCTTTGTGATCAACAAGGAGAACGACTGGGCCGTGTCGATGACACGTGACGAGATCGTCAGCGCGTTTTTGTCCGGCACGTATCATGCAGATGACAATGTGCTCTGGTCGGACATTCGGGACGGCTGGCCGTCTGAACCGGTTCAGTTCTACGGTCCGAACGAAAATCACGGCACGTACGAGTTCTTCTACGAGAATATCCTGGACAAGAAGGATCTGGTCAAAACCGTCAACTTGCAGCAGGAATACGCCACCCTGGTCGACCTGGTCTCCCAGGATAAGTATGCCATCGCTTTCTTCGGCTTCGGCTATTATGTCAGCAACCAGGACAAACTGACGGCCGTCTCGGTCGACTTCGGCTCGGGACCGGTCGCACCGACCCTGGAGACCATCGGGGAAACCTTGCCCTACGCCGGCTTCACGCGGCCTGTCTTTACCTACCTGAACGTGCGCTATGCTAAGGAAAAGCCCCAGGTGCTCGATTTTGCCAAGTACATCGTCAGCACACAAGGTGCGGCCAAGCTGGCTGGCAACAATGGTTTTGCGCCGCTGCCCGCAGCCGAATACGCGGCTTACCAGGACCAGTTGAACAAGCTGGGCTGAGAAGCATAACCACCCGCGGGGCGGCCGCACAGGCGTGCGCCGCTCCGCCCTTTTCAGGGAAATGAAGCGGGTGGACAACCCGGAGCCGGACAGAACCGCAGGGCGGGCTGGACGGCCATCTTGCTGCCAAGCAGACATCACACGAAACGAGGCGTTGACAGCCATGGCGATTCAAAACAAACCAACCGGAAAGCAAACACAATTACGATCCCAAATCTGGAGCCGCAAGGTGGACCGGCTGATGCCTTTTGTCTTTCTCGCCGCCGCCACGATCCCGATTCTGACCACCTTCGGCATCGTGGCCACCCTGTTGTCCGATGCCTGGCGGTTTTTCGCCGTCGTGCCCTTGTCCGAGGTGTTCAGCACCAACCTGGCGCCGTTGCGGGCCGAACCTTCCTTTGGTATCCTGCCCCTGATCAACGGGACCGTGCTGACCTCCCTGATCGCTATGCTGGTCGCCATCCCGGTCGGCCTGGGCACGGCGCTCTATCTGAGTGAGTTCACCTCGGCCCGGGTGAGGAAAATCATCAAGCCGATCATCGAGGTGATCGCCGGCGTGCCGACAATCGTCTATGGCTATTTCGCCTATTCGTTTGTCACGCCCCTTTTGATCAAGCTGCTGCCCGGCCTGGGCGCCAAGAATGTGCTCAGCCCCGGCCTGGTCATGGGCGTCATGATCATCCCGATTGTCGCGTCGCTGTCGGAGGACGCCATGAACGCCGTGCCGGGCTACCTGAGCGAAGGCGCGTACGCGTTGGGCAGTACCCGCTTCGAGGTGGCCGGCAAGGTTGTCATGCCGGCAGCCATGTCCGGCATCATCGCCTCCTTTGTACTCGGCATTTCGCGGGCCGTCGGGGAGACCATGATCGTCTCAATCGCCAGCGGCAGTTCAAAGCGCTTCAGCTTCGACATCACCCAGTCGATGCAGACCATGACCGGTTATATCGTCGAGTTCACCAGCGGGGACGCCGCCAGCGGGACGACCGGCTATTACAGCCTGTATGCGGTCGGCCTGCTGCTATTCATTTTTACGCTGGTCTTGAACATGGCGTCGCAGGCGATTAAACGCCGCTTCAGGTTCCGGGTCGGATGAAAGGCAGGTGCGTAAGATGGACATGTCACATACGGCGCTGAACATGGCGGCAAACGATGCGCTTAAGCGGCGTCTCAAGCGGCGCAAGCGGCTCGATCTCGTAATGCGCGCGCTCAGCTTTGCCGCGGCTGTTTTTTCCCTTGTCATCTTGGCGATTGTCTTGTACCGGGTCGTGGTCCAGAGTATCGGCTGGCTGAACGTGGCATTCCTGACGGGGAAGCTGTCCATGTTCCCGGAAAAAGCCGGCATCTCCGGGGTGATCCTGGGGTCCTTGCTGCTTATGGTGATCGTCATACCGGTGACGCTGATCCTCGGCGTCGCCACCGCGGTCTACCTGGAAGAGTACAGCCGGCGCAACGCGCTGCGGTCTGTTGTCCAGACCGCGATCGCCAACCTGGCCGGCGTCCCGTCAGTCATTTTCGGCCTTTTAGGGCTGACGGTGTTCAGCCGTTTTTTCGGCCTGGGATCCAGCATTCTGGCCGGTGGCCTGACCTTGTCGCTTTTGGTTTTACCGCTGGTTGTCGTATCCAGTTCCGAAGCCATCAAGGCCGTCCCGCAGTTTTTGCGCGACGCGTCCTACGCGCTCGGGGCGACGAAATGGACGACCACCTGGCGGGTTGTCCTGCCGACGGCCATGCCGGGTATTCTGACCGGCAATATCCTGGCGCTCTCCCGGGCGATCGGCGAAACAGCCCCCCTGGTCGTGCTCGGCATCCCCGCCCTGATCCTGCGGTCGCCAAAAAGTTTGCTGGACGATTTCACCGCTTTGCCGGTCCAGATTTACTACTGGACGCTCGATACCGTCCTGACGCCTGAATACGCGCACCTGGCCGCGGCGACGATTATTGTTTTGCTGGTCATGATGTTTGTCCTGAACGGCGCGGCGATTGTCATCCGGCGCAAGTTTGCCCGCCGCTATTGAACCGGTGCCCGCGCTGCTTTTCATTGAACCGCCTTTTTTTTCATGATACAATCAAAGGTATCATGCAGGAAGGCAGCACAACATACCATGGCGACGGTCGTGATCAATCTGGAGAAGGGGATGCCTAAAACAGAGGCTGCCCTGGCAAAACTTAAGCTGGAACTGTCGACCTTGCGGCGCATTGGCGTCCAGGCTGTCAAGGTTATCCATGGCTATGGCTCGACAGGCACCGGCGGTGCGATCCGCCAGGCCACCCGCCAGTATTTGTGCGACCAGCTGAAAAACAAGCTGATCAAGGCCTATTGTTCGGGGGAGAACTTCGGACCGTTCGAAAATGCCGGCCGCCAGCTGGTCGACCTGGTTCCCGCCTTGCACAAGGATCCGGACTGGGGCCGCCAGAACGACGGGATCACGATGGTTGTGCTGCGCTGATCCCAAGCGATTTTACACAGCTTTAACACGGGAATAATCCACAGCATATCATTGCCTGCTAAACTGGTTCTGAACGCATGGCAGACATTTTCCCATGCCGGAAGGAGCCGTTTGGATGGCTGAAAAAGAGCAAAACAACCAGATCATAACAGAAAACCTCAGCTTGCACTACGGTACCCTGCAGGCCCTGAAGCAGGTAAACCTGGCCATACCCGCCCGCCAGATCACCGCCTTGATCGGTCCGTCAGGCTGCGGCAAATCGACGTTTTTAAAAACGCTCAACCGGATGAATGATTTGATCGAGGGCGTTCGCGTCAGCGGCAAAGTGCTGATCGACGGCGAAGACATCTACGACCCGGCAGTCGATGTGCCGCTGCTGCGCAAGAAGATCGGCATGGTTTTTCAAAAGCCCAACCCGTTCCCGATGTCGATCTACGACAACATCGCCTACGGGCCGCGCATCCATGGTACCCGGGGACGCCGCGAGCTGGATGAGATTGTGATCCGCAGCCTCAAGGACGCCGCACTCTGGCCGGAGGTCAAAGACCGTCTTAAAGACAACGCGTTCGACTTGTCCGGCGGCCAGCAGCAGCGCCTTTGTATCGCCAGGGCCCTGGCGGTCGAGCCGGAAATCCTGCTGCTTGACGAATCGACCAGCGCGCTCGATCCGGCTTCCACCCTGAAGATCGAGGACCTGATGACCCAGCTCAAAGAACGCTACACGATCGTCATGGTGACGCACAACATGCAGCAGGCGGCCAGGATCAGCGACTGGACGGCGTTTTTCATGCTCGGTGAAGTGATCGAGTACAACCGGACGGGGCAGCTGTTCAACCAGCCCCGCGAACAGCAGACCGAAGCCTACCTGACCGGGCGCTTCGGTTAACCGGCAGACCAGATTGAGAGGGATGGCAGATGACAGCCAGAATTGAATTCCAACACGAGATGACACTTTTGCACCAGTCGATCATCCGCATGGGCGCCAGCGTCGAGAAGATGATCCGGGAAGCGATCGAAGCCCTGGTTGACCTGGACCTGGAAAAGGCGCGCGCGGTCGTCGCCCAGGATGACGGCGTGGACCAGATGGAGCGTGACATCGACCGCCATTGCGTCGAGATCATCGCCCGCCAGCAGCCGGTCGCCAGCGACCTCAGGGACGTCACCTCGACCTTGAAGCTGATCACCGACTTGGAACGGATCGCCGACCACGCCGGCGACATCAGCGAGCGCATCCTGGCGCTCGGGCAGCTGGAACCTCAGATCGCCGTGCCGCATGACATCGTGACCATCGCCAACCAGGCGAGCCAGATGCTCCACGGCGCCCTGGACGCCTATGTCCTGCGCGATGTCGCCAAGGCTGAGGCGGTCATCCAGATGGATGAAAAGATCGACGAGCGCTACGAGAACCTGAAGGCTTACTTGACCCACCTGATGAAAGTGGATCCGGCCAACGTTGACCAGCTTGTCGAGATGCTGTTAATCTGTAAATATGCGGAGCGGATCGCCGACCATGCCCAGAACGTGGCGGAATGGGTAGTCTTTTACATCCAGGGCCGCTTGAAGCATGAATCCTGAACAGGCAGGTGCGTCGCGGATGGCTGAGGACAAGGTGCTGATTGTTGAAGATGACCGGGTCATTGCCGAATTGCTGGCCTATAACCTGAAAGAAGCCGGTTACAGCCCCCAGACTTTTCCCGATGGCCAGGCGCTGCTGCGATTGCTGCAGCAAGAGACGCTCCTTGAGCCGTCCTTGTTCATCCTCGACGTGATGTTGCCGGGCATGGACGGATATGAGCTGTGCCAGAAGCTGCGCCAGAACAGCCGCTTCGAGCTGACCCCGATCCTGATGCTGACCGCGCGCGGCTCGGAAGCGGATAAAGTCAAAGGGTTGGGCAGCGGCGCCGACGATTATCTGACCAAGCCCTTCGGCATGCGCGAGCTTTTGGCCCGCGTCCAGGCAATGGTGCGCCGGTACGCCAAGACCCGCAGCCTGGTCAACCCGGGCGAAAGTCCGGCGCCTGCCGCCTGGCCGGAGACGGGCGACAAGACGCCATCTGCGGGGCTGTTGACTTGCCGCGACCTGGTTCTGGACGATGTCCGTCACCGGGTCTTCAAGTCCGGCCAGGAAATCGAGATGACCCACCGCGAGTTTGAACTGCTCAAGTTCCTGATGACCAACCGCGGCATCGCCTTTTCCCGCGATGACCTGCTCAACCATGTCTGGGGCTTCGCCTATGGCGGGGAAACCCGGACAGTCGACGTGCATATCCGCCAGCTGCGGCGTAAGCTTGAGGACGATGCGGCATCGCCTGCCATGATCGAGACGGTCCGCGGACGCGGCTACCGTTTCAGCGACCAGGCAGGCTGACATGCGGCT
>JAAZFW010000228.1 GCA_012511525.1 Clostridiaceae bacterium | reverse complement strand
TGATCGGCAGCTACCTGCAGCAGGGCGGCAGCCTGCTGTTCATCGCGGACTACAACAACACGTCTTTCCCGGAGCTCAACCAGCTGCTGCTTGACTACAACATGGAGATCAGCGACACGCGCCTGCGCGAGGGCGACCCCGCGCACCGCTTCCAGGACGACGCCTACATCATGCGGGCGATCGCGCCGGCCAGCAAGGTGACCATCGAGGCGATCGACGGCTGGACGCTGGTCGACAACGCGCGCGGCATGAATATCCTGACCAACACCAAGGAGTGGATCGAAGTCGAGCCCGTCCTGACAACCTCAGACGAAGGCTACGCCGAAACGGCCGGCGATCCGGAGCAATCCTCGGCAGCCGGAAAACAGAACATCGCGCTGCTGTCTGAGAACAGGGGCTTTATCGACGGAACCAACGTCACCCAGGCGGCCAAGGTCATGCTGATCGGTTCGAGCACCTTGTTCAACGACACGATCCTGCAAACCTTCGGCAACCAGCTCTACAACGCCGGCCTGTGCTATAATTCAATCCAGTGGCTGGCCAACATGAGCGAAGGCGACAGCTTGTACATCCAGTCCAAGCAGCCGATTTCCTACGCCGTTTCCAAGGGGTCCAGCTCCACGAATGTGCTGACCGCCGTCGTGGTCATGGTGATTCTGCCGGCCGTCTTGCTGATCGCCGCCCTGATCATCTACAGGAAACGCAAGCATCTCTAAGCCTATTAAGGAGGGACGGAACCACGTGCTCAAACAATATCGCTCCCTGATCGTCTTCGGCGCCATCATCGTCGTGCTCCTGCTGGTCTGGATCGGCTCCGCCGTGATCCCGGGCCTGGGAAACAGCGGTGAAACCACGACCACGACGACCGCCGCAGCCATCGACCCGCTGTTCAAAACCGATATGACCGGCATCCAATATCTGGAGGTCGTCAACGCGACCGACACCTTTAAGCTGATCCCGGAGAATGTCACGGACAAAGACGGCAAGGTTGTGCAGATCTGGTCGGTCGAGGGGAAGGAAGACTACCCGTTCTCCTCGTCGACGCTGGAAAGCCTGGCCAAAGTGGCCGGCAACGTCTATGCCAGCAAGGAAATCGCCACCGGGGTGACCGACCTGGCCCCGTACGGACTCGACAAGCCGAGCGCCACGCTGCGCGTCTTTCTCAAGGATGGCGCGTCGCATGAGATCAAGTTCGGCAACGAGATCCCCTCTGGTTATTATGATTACGCGACGCTGGACAACTCCGGCCGTGTCTGCACGGTCGCATCCAGCACCGGCGACCGCGTCCGGGTCAAGCTGATGGACCTGCTGGACAAGGCGAAGGTTGTCGGACTCGATCCGAACGGCCTCACCAGCCTGGTTTTTGAGCGGCCCAAGGACGAGCTAAAGCTGGTCAGCACCGTCAAGCTGATCGGTGAAGCCGGCAGCGGCAGCGAGTACCTCGACTTCTCGATCCAGGAGCCGGTCCGGCGCAACGGCAGTTCGGAGGGTCTGACCAAGCTGGTCAGCGAGCCCACCGCCCTCGCCGTGGTCTCGTTTATCGAGCTCGACCCTGTCGACCTGGCCCAGTACGGCCTGGACAAGCCCCAGTACAGCTTCACCTTGACCACTGAGGAGAAAACAGTCCAGCTAAAAATCGGCAACAAGGCCGACAGCGCAAACTATTATGCCATGTCGGACCAGCTGCCGGCCGTGTTCACCGTCGCGGCCAGCACGTTCACCTCGGTTGACATGAAGGTCACGGAGATGATGGACCGTTTCGTCTGCCTGGAGAGCATCTGGGAAGTGAGCAAGATCGAGGCCGATATCCTGGGCACGAAGTTTGTCACGGAAATTGAGATGACCAAGGACCAGCGGGCCGACGACGATGGGGTTGTCTTCACGATCGACGGTGAAAATGCCCGTATCTTCAGCGAGAAGGACAAGAGCCTTTACAGCATCTTCTACCAGCGCCTGATCGGTATTCTGATCGAGGGACTGGACACCGCGGCCCAGCCGGTCAACACCCGCGACGTGCGCTTGGTTTTCCACATCAAGGCCGACGAGGAGAACAATGTTCCGGCCTATACGAAGATTATTGAATTTGCCAAGCGTGACGACTATACTTATTATGTATTCACAGACGGTGTCTACGGCGGCTACTTTGTCGACGGGGAGAAAGCCTTCACATCGGACCGCACGGACAACGAAGGCATCCTGGTCGCCTATAAGATGATCCGCTATGCCATGGAACATGCGGTGGACGGGATCTTCAACACGCAGGAAGGTTATCAGTTGGACTGATGATGCAGCGCCACAACCAACCGGGTAAACAGCGAAACAGAGCCAGCCTGATCGTCATGATCGCGCTGGCTTTCCTGCTTATGGCCGGCACCGCAGTCTTGGTCAGCCAGCTCCCGGAAGATGACGCCTGGCGGCTAAACACGACGGCGGAGCCGACCGGCACGCCGCTGGCCGGTTTTCCCTGCGATGCCGCCCAGGCACAGAACCTCTATCCGTTCGGCGGCAACGTCATTCGCCTTGCTACCGAACGCATCACCAGCCTTGATATCCTCGGCACGGAGCAATATGCCGTCGATATCGACTTTGCTTCGCCCTATGCGATCGTCCAGGGCGACTGGCTGCTGGCTGCGGACCGGGACGGGCCCGGGTACGTGATGCTTTCGCCTGAGGGACTTTCTTTCCAAGGTGAGCTCGCCGGGCCGGTCAGAGGCGCGGCGGTCGGCCCTGACGGGGTCACGGCCCTGATCCAGGATCAGCAAAACGGAAACGGGATCGTGTCTGTCCTCGAGGCGAGGACAGGCCGTCACCTGTTCGACTGCCATTTTCCGGAGTCCGGCTATGTCCTCTCGGTCGCTTTTGTCGACAGCGCCTTTTTCGATGTCAGCCTGGTCAACACAGACGGATCCGCTGTGCAGCCGGTCATCAAGCGCTATGCAATCCAGGGCAACCAGACCGGCCAGTTGGTGCCCGACCTGACCGCTTTGTACCCGTTCCTGCGCCATACCCGCCAGGGCAACCCGGTACTGGCCGGAGCCAGTCAGCTGGCTGCGCTGTCCTTTTCGCACGACGGACCGCTTTGGACGCGCACCTTTCAGCGCATCCAGGCACTCGCTGCGTATGAAGACAGCCTTTTCGTGCTCGCAGCCGAATCGCTCAACGCCAGTCTCGGCCTTTACCGGTTCGATGCGTCCGGCGCGGAAAAGCGCCTGGTCGATGTCGGCGAATCCGCGACCGGACCTGTCCTGTCCGGCGGTATGGCCGGCGTTGCCAGCGGCACGCGCCTTTTGATCCTGGACAGCCAGAGCGGCGAACTGCTTCAGGAGGAAAACCTGCCGGCTGATATCGTGCGTTTTGCGTTCAGCGGTCCGAACAGCCTGATCGTCGTCACCAACAGCGGTGTCAGCAGCCTGACTGTCCATTGAATTGGACCGGGAAACAGACTGCCGAAGACAACAAATGAAGGAGAACACTGTGGAAAAACAACCGAAAAACCGTGCTGTCATCGAGGAAGCGTACCGCTGGCGTCTTGAAGACATTTTCGCGAGCGATGAAGCCTGGGAGGCTGCCCTGACGCAGATCCGGCCCCTGTTGGACCAGGTTGCCGGACATAAAGGCCACCTGGGCGAATCTGCCCGAAGCCT
>JAAZFW010000227.1 GCA_012511525.1 Clostridiaceae bacterium | reverse complement strand
CCGGACCGGCAAACGGCCGCGTCCGGTAAAGCAAAGCGGGTCGGCGCGCCGCGTGGCCGGCAGGGCCGCGCTGACCGGGACAAGCAATCGCAAGGTCGTTCCGGACTCGCCGCAGTCGAGTTCAGACTGGCCTGCCTGCAGCGCCTCCAGGCAGCGCACGGTCGCCGCCAGGTCATCCGAAAGCGGTTCTGGCAGACCCCGAACACGTTCCAGACTGCCGCAAAGGCTCGCCGCGATCAGGGCGCGATGGGCATCGCTCTTGGCCGGCGGCGGTGTGACGGTGCCGTGGAGCAGACCGGGTTTGACCAGGACATCAGCCACGGGGCCAGACCTCGCCAAGGACGGCAGAGAGTTCATTCGGTGTCATCGGCTTCAAAAACGCCTCGCCCGGCCGGCGCAGCAGGACGTAGTGGATGCGGCTGCCCAGTCGCTTCTTGTCGCTGAAAATGGCTGGCAAAAGCGCCTGTAACGGCACGTCGGCATGAACCGGAAGCTGGTATGCCTCCAGGACACGGCGGATCCGGTCGCCGGTGCCCGGATCGGTTTCGCCCAGCTTTTCACCGATTGCGGCCGCCATAACCATGCCGACCGCCACGGCCTCCCCGTGGCTGAACGCGGCATAGCCGGTCGCCTTTTCGATCGCATGGCCGACCGTGTGGCCGAAATTGAGCAGCATGCGTTCGCCGCTGTCCTTCTCGTCGCGGGCGACAACCGCAATCTTGCTGCGCACGCAGCGCGCGACGACCCATTCCAAGTCATACGCCTGCTGCTCGATCTGGTCGAGCAGTGCTTCGTCGCCGATCAGGCCGTACTTGATCACCTCGGCCATCCCGTCGGCCATAAAGCGCCGGGACAGGGTATGCAGCACGGCCGGATCCATCACGACCAGGCGCGGCTGGTAAAAGGCGCCAACCAGGTTTTTGCCCTGGGGCAGATCGATCGCGGTCTTGCCGCCGACCGAGGAGTCCACCTGGGCGAGCAGGGTGGTCGGCACCTGTACCAGGGGAACGCCGCGCAGCCAGGTCGCGGCCGCGAACCCGGCCAGGTCCCCGACAACACCGCCGCCCAGAGCGATAACCGGATCCGTGCGGCTCAGTCCCGTCTCATGGAAGCGCGCGTACAAGAATGCGAGCCGTTCAGGATTCTTGCTGCCCTCGCCAGCCGGAACAATCGCCTCGCCGCAATTGAAGCCGGCGGCCTTCAGTGAAGCGGACACACGCTCAAGGTAGAGCGGTCCGACCTGATCGTCCGTGACGATGACGGTGCGCCGGCCCTGGCAGCTTGCCGCGACCCGTTCGCCCAGATGGTCCAGGGCGCCCTGCTGAATGAAAATGGGATAGTCGGCCGTCGCCGTCCTGGCAATGATTTCCGGCATGGAATCCCTCCTTCAGATCGTACGCCCGACGGCGGAGGCAATCGGGCGAAGATGGTCCATCAGGGCCGTGAACGCCTCCGGTGTCAGCGACTGCTGGCCGTCGGACAAGGCGTGCGGCGGATCGTTGTGGACTTCGATGATCAGGCCGTCGGCTCCCGCGGCGACCGCAGCGCGTGACAGCGGCTCGACGTAGACTGCGTAACCGGCCGCGTGGCTCGGGTCGACAAAGACCGGCAGGTGCGTACGGCTTTTCAGAACCGGGACGGCGCTGATGTCGAGCGTGTTGCGCGTGCTGGTCTCAAAGGTGCGGATGCCTCGCTCGCATAAAATCACGTCGCTGTTGCCTCCGTTCATGATGTACTCGGCCGACATCAGCAGCTCGTCGATCGTATTGGCAAAGCCGCGTTTGAGCAGAATCGGGCGGCGAATTCGACCCAGTTCCTTGAGCAGTTCAAAATTCTGCATGTTGCGCGTACCGACCTGGATCACATCGACAAATTCGAGGAACAGCTCCAGCTGGGACGGGTTGGTGATTTCCGAAACCACCGGCAGTCCGGTCGCCTGGCGCGCCTTCTTCATGTACATCAGGCCCTCGGCCTTAAGGCCCTGGAACGCGTACGGCGACGAGCGCGGTTTGAACGCGCCGCCGCGCAGCATGACGGCGCCGGCCGCCTTGACCATCCCGGCGATACCGGTCACGTGTTCTTCAGATTCGACCGAGCACGGTCCGGCGCTGACACAGATCCGGTCCGCTCCGACCGTCACATCGCCGGACCGGATCTGCGTGTTGTCGGGGTGAAATTTCCGGTTAGCCCGCTTGTAGGGCTCCTGGACCTTCATGACCCGATCGACCGCCTTTTGCAATTCCAGCGTTTCAATCGGGATGTTGGAGGTGTCGCCGACCAGGCCGACGATGGTCATGCTGTTGCCGAAAATCGGGCTGGTCTGGACGCCGTAGGCCGCGGTCAGCCACTCGCAGAGCGCGTCGACATCTGTCTTGGGTGTGCCTTGCTTTAAAACCAGGATCATAATGATTCCTCCAGTCCCAGGCTTTGCTTGATGGTTGATGCCACGCGTTCGGCCGGCGGTGCGGCGTCGATAACCAAATCCGCCAAATCCAGGTAGCGTGGACGCCGCTCGGCATAGAGCGCGAGCCACTGGCCGATGGTTTTGCCAGCCAGCATGGGCCGGCCCCGGCCCTGGCCGAGCCGCCTGAGCAGTTCGTCGGGCGCGACATCGAGATAAACGACCCGCACCGGCGCAGCCTCCAGGACCGTCTCGATGCCGGGTCCGGTCAGGGCGCCGCCGCCGGTGGCCAGGATTTTACTTTCCGGCTTCCGGACAAGCTGTTCGAGCCGTTTGCGCTCCAGGCTGCGGAATGCCGCTTCGCCGTCCCGGGCAAAAATGTCGGGGATCGACTTTCCGGCCTCCCGCTCGATCTGTTCGTCGAGATCGACAAAGGGCAAATTCATCTGGCGGGCAAGCGAGCGGCCGACCGTCGATTTACCACTGCCCATGAAACCTGACAAGAGCACGGTCAAGGGGAACTGGCGCCAGATCTCCGCTTCCAGCGCCGCACGCACACGGGCCAGTGCCGGTTCGGGAAACACGGCTTTTGGATTCCAGATTTTCTGCGCGGCCAGGGCCTGGCCAAAGAGCATGCCCAGGCCGCCTTTGGCCCGGATGCCCCGCGACCTTGCGGTCAGGACAAGCCGGGTTGCGACCGGGTTGTAGATCGTGTCATAAACAAACCGGCAGCAGGCCAGATCATCGGGTGCGAGCGGCATCTCATTTACATGCGGCCACAAACCGACCGGCGTGCCGTTGAGCACAACCCAGCGCGCTTCCGAACCGGTCTCCAGCCGCCAGGCGTCGAGCGTTTCCGGGCAGGTGATACGCGCGTCGGGGCAAGCCTCGCGAACGGCCCGGGCCAGATCCCTGGCCTGCTGCGGGCGCCGGGCCGCGATGCTGATCACGCAGCCGGAGTCCGCGGCGGCAAACGCCATGGTGCGGCTGACTCCGCCGGCGCCGAGAATCAGCACCTTGTCGCCGGGTTTCAGGGGACAGTCCCGCCGGAACGCATCGTAGTCGGTGTTGTAACCCCGGTTGTGCCAGACCGTATTGACCGCCCGAATGCGTCCGGCCACCGGATCCAGGCTGTCCAGAAGCTCCATGACCTTCTCTTTATAGGGGATGGTGCAGTTGAAGCCCAGCGTTTCGCGGCCAAGGCGCCTGACGGTATCCGGAAGCTGGTCGGGCCGGATATCAAACAAGTCGTAACGGCCGGGCAGTCCGGCCGCTGCGAGCAGTGCCGCGTGGATTTGCGGCGACAAGCTGTGCCCAAGCGGATGGCCGATGAGGCCGTAGTCAGTCGCAGACATAGCCGGCCTCCTGCAGCAGCCACGCAGCCCGCGCGGCCTGACGGCCGTCCGGCAGCACCAGCTGCAGGCAGCCGCCTTCGTAGGCGCGCAGCTCACGGATGCGGATGTTGCTGATATTGATACCGTGGGCACCGAGCAACGTGGTCACCTGGCCCAGCACACCGGGTTTGTCGTCGACATAGACGGTCAGGGTGCTGTGCGCGGCCAGGGCGCCGCGGCCGTCCAGCGGCAGGCCGTTGCGGTAATGGGCGGCTTCGTAAAAAAGCTGGTGCAGCGCGCGCTGGTCAGATGTCTCGATGGCCTTGATGTACTCGTCCAGGATAGCCCGGTACCGGGTTAACTGCGGCAGCAGGCAGCGGCTCGACTCCAGGCTGATCCCCGTCCAGAGGTGCGGGTCGGACGAGGCGATGCGGGTGATGTCGCGAAACCCGCCGGCAGCCAGGCGCGACAGCGTTCCCTGGTCCGAGCGGGCGGCCAGCAGCGCCAGCGCGGACGCGACGACATGGGGCAGGTGGCTGACCGCGGCGACCGCCCGGTCGTGCTCGGCGGCGTCCAGGTGCATCGGCGTCGCACCGATTTTACGGATCAGGTCTTCCAGCTGGCGGACATGCGCATGGGGCAGGTCAGATTCTGGGGGCACGCAGAGGACGTAGACGGCGTTTTCCAGCAGCCCCGGCGTGGCGTGCGCGTAACCCTGACGTTCTGAACCCGCCATGGGATGGCCGCCGATAAACCGGTCGAGATGCACCTGTTCCATAATGGGCCGCTTGACACTCGCCACATCGGTGATCAGGCCCGGGCACCAGGCGGCTGCCAGGTGGGCCAGGCGGGCGATGGTCGCAGCGGGGGTGCAGATAAAGACGATATCGCAGTCTTGCAGCAAAGACCAGGGGCCGGTATCGGCCACGCGCTCCGGACTGTCGTCCGGACTGATCGTTCCGCAGGCCGCCAGCACCTGGTCGGTCCGGGCCTGCTCCAGAACCGCCGGATCGACATCGAGCCCGATGACGGTTATCGCGGCGCGTGTCCGCAGGGCCTTGGCGATCGAACCTCCGATCAGGCCAAGGCCGATGACCGCCGCTTTGGCGAGCGGCCTGACTTCGGGTGCAGTTTGCTCGAATCCGGCCATACGCTTACCCGGAGGTCTGTTTCCGCTAGCCACAGGGCCACGCGGACGGCCTGCCGGTCTCCTCTCCTGATCGTGATGTTGATCTTATTGTGACGGGTGGCTCCGGCCACGTCAAGGCGATTGCATTCAGAAAACGTGCGGATTCGTGCTGTCCGGACCGACCGGTACGAGGCGCTGCAGGGCCTCCTGGTTGACGGCGTAGAAAAACGCGTCCTCGCGGCTGATCCGTCCGCTGCGCAGCAGCGCGGCCAGGCTCATTTCCATCGTGACCATTCCGGAAGCGGCGTGCATCTGGATCACGCCGTCGATTTGCGGCGTTTTGCCGTCTCGGATCATGTTGCGGATCGCCGGGTTGGCCAGCATGATCTCAAAAGCCGGCTGCTGTTTTCCATCCGTTCCCGGCAGCAGCTGCTGGGATACGACCGCCTGCAGCACGGTTGACAGCTGGACCCGGACCTGCTGCTGCTGGCTGGACTCAAACACGTCGATGATGCGGTCGACCGTCTTGGCGGCGCCGACGGTATGCAGGGTCGACAAGACCAGGTGCCCGGTCTCAGCCGCGGTCAGTGCGATGCTGATCGTCTCCAAATCGCGCATTTCGCCGATCTGGATCACATCCGGCGACTGGCGCAGGGCTGCGCGCAGCGCCTGGGCATAGCTTTCGCTGTCGGTGCCGATCTCGCGCTGGTTGATGATGCTGCGCCGGTGGCCGTGCAAATACTCGATCGGGTCCTCCAGCGTCAGGATATGGCAGGCGCGTTCCCGGTTGATCTTGTCGACCAGGGCGGCCAAGGTGGTGGTCTTGCCGCAGCCGGCCGGACCGGTTACAAGAACCAGCCCTTTCTGGCGGGAGGTCAATCCCATGACCGTATCCGGAATACCCAGCGCCTGCGGGTCGGGCAGCTGCGAGTAGATGCGCCGGACCGTGATGGCGCAGGAGCCGCGCTGACGGAAAACATTGACGCGAAACCGGCCGATCTGGCTCAGGGACAGGGAAAAGTCGGCTTCGCCATGCGCTGCGAAGGCCTGGCTGCTCTGCTCGCGGTCAAAGAGCTGCCGCGCGCAATCTTCGGTGTCCGCCGGTCCAAACGAACCGTAGGCGGCCAGCTCGCTGAGGCTCCCGCTGACTTTCAGTACCGGCGGCTTGCCCACCGTGATAAACAAGTCGGAGGCCTGCAGGCGAACCATATCAGCCAGGATGCTTTGTACCTTGTTCATGCTTATCCTTCCCAGACCCCGCCTGGTTCGGCCTGGTAGTCGAACGGCTTTTTCCACCAGCTCCACCGCCTGGCGATGATGCGGCAAGACAGCGGGTCACCAGGTTCTGCAACAATCTCCAACTCCAGGTCCATGCCCTGTTCGTCCCGGCCGTCCAGACCGGTGACGGCCTTGACCTGCAAGCGGGCATCTTCGGACGCGATGTCATACGCGCGAACATGGGGCTCTTTCTCCAGCAGGGCGGCAAGCAATTCTAAGCGGCGATCCGGGCCGGCCTGCAAAAATTCGTCCTGCCGGCATGCCTCGCCGATTCGGGCCAGCAGCCGGGCCGCCTGGCTGTCCGCCAGGTAATAGGCCTGGTTGGCCCGGGCCCGCCTGTCAGCCAGGCGCAGGTCCGTAGCGGCTGTCACCAGGGACAAGACGCCGAAAAAAACCAGCAGCACCAGCAGCAGGATCATCAGGACGGAGGCGGCGCCCCGTTTGCTGTCAAACGCCGGCCGTTTCATGGCAGCCTCCGGTAATGCCCGGCCGTCAGCTCATAGACCAGCTCCTGTCGGTCGGCCGTCTCGATCCGGATGTGCAGCTGCCAGAAGCCGGGCACATCGCCCGGCTCAACCGTCGCGGCGGCCGCGTAGGCGGCCTCATCTTCGGAACAAGCTGCAAAGGACTCGTCATACCAGTGCACGAGCGATTGGACCGCAGGCTTCTTATCGGCTGTTTCCGGATAGCCGGATTCATCCGCGTGGTATTTCCACTGGTCGGCCAGGTCAGAGGCCAGCAGCACGGCCTGGTCCAGGCGGTCGGCCTTGTCCGTCACATCGGCGGCCTTGGCGAACACCTGGACGATCATGGTGCT
>JAAZFW010000226.1 GCA_012511525.1 Clostridiaceae bacterium | reverse complement strand
CTGCCGGCCTGCGGCTGACTTGTCGTCATCGTTTCTTCGTGCGGCCCGATAAGGCCCAGGGGCTGTATCAACAAAGCTGTCGCCAGAACCGATGAAGATAAGGCAATCACCAGAACACTGCGCATCTCACGAGGCTTCAGTTTTCTTTTCTGCATGTTCCCTCCAGAGGAAAATGTGAGCGGCAGAATGCCGATCCAAAGTCATTATATCGAGGTAATTCCCGATCGTCAAACAAATTTAAATGAGTTCGTAACAATTCGGCAACATTTACAGAAGACAAAGCCCTTCCCTTGTCAACAATATCCATAAGGAATTTCATCTACAGGTGCAGTCGCCGCTTGATCTCGTCCAAAACCGCCTGTCGCCGCGCGATGGCCAGGCAGACGGTCGCCAGGGCCAGGCAGGGAATCAGGGCATAAAGCGACCAGGTCGGCCGTGCCAGACCGCCGGCCGCGTGCTTCAGGACCAGCTCGATCGCGACAATCAGCAGCCCGGCCGCGATCAGGACGGCCGCAGGGATGGCGAATCCGCGGATCAGCCGGCGCCAAACCAGGGCGATGATCAAAAAGATCAGGGCGGCCGGCATCAGGACCAGCGGCAAAGCCAGCGGCAGGTACCAGGACAGATCCTGCTGCAGCCAGGCGATCAGGAAAAGATAGGAGAGCAACGCCAGCACGCCGGGGATGAAAATGCCGCTAAGGCTGCGCCGGCGCAGCAGGTAATAGGGCACGGTCCAGCTCCAGACCAGGATGAGCGCCCCGATCACATAGGCGCTCCAGGTCAGGCGTCCGGCCTGGCTGAAGTCGATCGCCCCGCACAGCAGGGCCGGAAAAGCCAGCACGATCGTGATCAGGCTGCCGATGAAGCGGCGGTTGATCTGGCGCGTGATCGGGTCAAGCCGCCTTGGGTAAGGGCGCACCGCCTTTTCGTCGAAGGGTTCCCGGGGGTTGATGACTTCGGTCTGGCAAAGCGGGCAGCGCTTTTCCGACTTATCCAGTTCAACGCCGCAGTGGACGCAGTAAGACATGCTATTTACCTCCAAATTCATCCCAGTCGCGGTTGCTCTCCACCCGCACGGGGATGCCCAGCCGGACCAGGTGACGGAAAAATGCCCGCTGCGGATCCGTCTCCTCCATCGTGGCTGAAAACTGGATCACGACCTGTCCGTTGGTGCTGATCACCGCACAGTTGACCGGATTGTAGCGCGACGGCCCGAGCATGAATTCCAGCCGTTCGACATGAGACGCCATTTCAGGCGGCAAATTGACCACGCCGAGGTTGGAAACCGTGCTGGTGAAGCGGCTCTCCCCGGTCCAGGTGTAGACCAGGCGCATCGCCAGGTTCTTGATCGGCAGAGGCGAAATCCGAAGCAGCAGGCTCTTCTCCGGGGCAACATTGGCGCACATCATGGCATTCAGGTACTTTTCGTTGATCGTGTAACGCATGAAGTGGTGCACCAGGCCGAGGATCTCCTCGAAGCTGTAGCTGCCGTACGCCGGTTCGATGCCCGGGTTGGCGTAGAGCGCAAAATTGCGCACAGTCTGGCTCGGGTAGAAGCGGCGCACGTTGATCGGCACCGAGACGCGCACCGGCCTTTCCGTATGGTACCCGCCCTGCTGCTGAATCCGGTAGAGCTGGTACAGATAAACGCCGACCAGCAGCTCGGTGACGCTGACCTTGAAGCGCCGGGCGGCCTGGGATACAGGGTCCGCCGGGCAAACGCCGCAGATGATCGACAGCTGCTGGCCAGGCAGCAGCGTTCCCTGCAGCCGGAAAGCGCGCGTCTCCCGCGGGCGGTGGATGACCTTGAAATTGGAAAAGCGCTTGTAGGCGTCTTCCCGCTCGGCTTCCGTCGGTGTGTCGCGCACATCGAGGATCCCGTCCCCGGCGGGACAGGCGACACCCTGAAGCGACAGGTAAGCCGCGACCAGCGTGCGCAGGAAAACCGAAGCGCCGTATCCGTCCGTCAGAGCGTGGAAAAATTCGACGGATATGCGCCTGTCTCCGTAACGGACCCTGAAAAGGAACTTTTTGGCATCCGTGCGGCTCCAGGGCCGCAGTGGGTTGTTGACATCTTCCTCGATCAAAGCCGGCTTGTGGCAGGCTTCCAGGTAATACCAGAAGATGCCCTTACGCAGCCTGACGGCAAACTGCGGGAAGCGCGGCATGGTCATGTCAAGCGCCTGCTGCAGCTGGTCGGGATTGACCGGTTCGCGCATCAGGGCGGCCAGTCGGAAAACCGTCGTGTGCCGCGTGCGCATGATCGCCGGATAGATTTTGGCGGCGTTATCCAGGCGGTACCAGGTTTTTGCCGGTGATGGGGCCGTCATCGCCAGGTGGCCTCCCGCATCAGGGCAGCGGCCGGTAGAGCGGCGCGTACTTGGCGGCCAGGCGGATCGCCTCGATCATGCTGACCGCGCTGGCGATCCCCTGCCCGGCAATATCCAGGGCCGTTCCGTGGTCGACCGACGTCCGTAAAAAAGGCAGTTCCAGCGTCAGGGAGATCGTGCGCTCAAAGTCGAGTGTCTTGGTGGCGATATGCCCCTGGTCGTGGTACAGGGACAACACGCCGGAAAAACGGCCGATCCTGGCCAGGTGGAAGACCGAGTCGGCGCTGACCGGGCCTGTAACCGGCAGACCTTCGGCCTGGCAGTCGGCGACAGCCGGCCCGACCGCGGTCATTTCCTCGTCACCGAACAGGCCGTGCTCGCCGCTGTGCGGATTGAGCCCTGCGACCGCCAGGTCCTTGTCCAGGACACCGAGCTGCTGAAGCGACGCACAACAGCGCCGGATCATCTTGGCGACCCTGTCGTGTGTCACCAGGTCGCAGGCTTTCCGCAGGCTGACATGGCGGCTGAGGAAAAAGACCCGAAGGCCGTTGGTTTCAAACAATGTCAGCGGATCGTCTGTCCCGGTTAGATCTGCCAGGATTTCCGTGTGCCCGATGTGCGGCACACCGGCGGCACGCAACGATTCCTTGTTGATCGGCGTCGTGGCGATCGCCGTCGCCTCGCCGGACACGGCCAGCGAAACCGTCCGCACGATGTAGTCCATGGCGCACTGCCCGGCCAATGCCTGGACCGTGCCAATCTGGAGGTTTTCCAGACCTTCGTGGGACAGGTCGAGCAAATCGATGAACCCGGGCTGGAAACGGGCGTCCGCGATGGTGCTGATGGTGTGCAAATACAGCGGCAAGCCCAGCGAAGCCAGGGTCTGGCCCAGGCAATAGGCGTCGCCAACGACAACCGGGCGGCACCAGGTGAACACCTGCGGCTCAGCCAGAGCTTTGATCACGATTTCCGGACCGATCCCGTTGGGATCACCCATGGGAATGGCAATGACAGGCAATGACGTTTCGTGCTGCATAGGATCACCTCTCCTGGCTGCCGCGTGTTTCCGGCATCTGTTTTTAGCATACAACAATTCCATGCACCGGGCAACGCTTGCCAGGTTGCGTCTTCTTCCCTAAAATAGAGCTGTTCCGACGATCCGGACGATACAGGCCGCAGGAGGACCCGCATGCTGCCAAAGAAACAAGATGCCGATACGCAATCCGAAATCAGGGCCTATTTTAACCGGCTGGGCTTGCCGCCGCCCGAAGATGAGCCATCATGCACACGCGCGCTGCTCGAACAGCTCCAGCTGGCCCATGTTACCCGGATACCGTATGAGAACCTGGACATTCTGGCCGGCCGGCCGCTGCCGATGACCTGGCAGGGACAGTTCCAAAAGATGGTCGCCAACCGGCGCGGCGGCTACTGCTTTGAGCTCAACGGCCTGTTCGCCAATCTGCTCAGCGCCCTGGGCTACGAGGTGACGACCTATATGGGCCGGTTCCTGCGCGGCGAAACGACCATCCCGATGCGCCGGCACCGCGTCATCCGGGCAGTCTGCGCTGAGGGCACGTTCATCTGCGATGTCGGCGTCGGCCAGTCCGCGCCCCGTTATCCCCTGGAATTGGTGCCGGGCCGCATTCAGGAGCAGTTCGGTGAGACGTACAAGATCACGCGCGAACCGTTTTTCGGCTATGTCATCCACGACCTGCACCGGGGGCAGTGGCGCCGATTCTACAGCTTCACAGAAGAAGAACAACTGGACATCGACTTTGTCATGCCAAGCTTTTATTGCGAAAAATCTCCGGACTCGATCTTCAACAAGGCCCTGATGCTCTCGATCAAGACCTTGGACGGCCGCAAAACGATCGACGGCCAGCTGTTCCGCACGTTTTCAGGTGATGGGGTCGCCGAAAACCGAATTGCGTCGGCAACGGAACTGAACGCGCTGCTCCAGGAGCATTTCAACCTGGATCCGCCCGGCCTGGACCAGGCTGGCGATTTTCTGGCCAGAAGCCAGGCTCGGGCATAACGTCTGTCACCGAGACGACCTCTGCCTCGCAATGGTCTTCGATCCAGCGCACCACGGTATCCAGCGAGCGTCGCGCGTGTTCGCCGCTGCCGCTGACACAGGCCAGGCCGATCACGATCGACTGGTGCAAGTCCTGGTCATCGGTTTCCGCGACCGACACGTTGAAGCGGTGGCGCACCTGGTCAATCAGGCTGCGCAAAACCCGGCGCTTGTCCTTGAGCGAACAGGCGCCGGGAAGATAAAGCCGCACTTCTAAGGCGCAGACGACCACGGTTATCAGTCGAAGCGTACCAGGCTGTCGACCTGGACCGGCAATCCGGTGGCGATCGACTTGTTGGCCGCGATGCCGGTCAGGATCGACATCGCCCCGTCGACATGGGACGCCGCGCGGGTGAAGCGGTCCGGAACCGGTGTGCCGAACAGGTCGTTGAGCAAGACAGGATCGCCGCCGCCATGCCCGCCGCCGGTCATCGGAACCTCGACTTCATACGGTTCGCCGAACATCGGGAAGACCGCGATGCTGATCTTCTTGGCTGAGCCCTCGACTTCCTTGGCGCCGCCGGCATTGACGTAAGTGTTCTCGGCGACCAGGACCTGGATGCGGCCCTTGCTGCCGTTGAAGGCGACGCGGTAGCCCTCCCAGGGCAGGTAGGCGTTGAGCGAATAGGTCATGATCGCCTTGTTGGCGTACCGGACCATGACACCCATGGTGTCCTCGATGCTGATGCCGTCGCCGAACACGCTCTGGTCGCGCACGTAGCCGTCGTCCTTTTCCGCATCCAGGTACAAGTTCTTGAGTTGCTCGTTCCGGTCCATGTGGAGGGCAAAATAGTCGTCCTTGGCGTTTTCGCTGCCGTAAGCCCTGGAGTAGAATTTCGTCTCGCCGCGGTTCTCGGCGTTTTCACGGCCGTAGAAGCGCAGGTCGCCCATGGCAAACACGGTCTTGGGCCGGCTGCCCAGCCAGAAGTTGACCAGGTCGAAATGGTGGGTCGCCTTGTGGACCAGAAGGCCGCCGCTGTTGCGCTTGTCGCGATGCCAGCGCCGGAAATAGTCGGCGCCGTGGCTCGTGTTGAGCAGCCATTCGAAATGGACCGAAAAAACATCCCCGATGGCCCCGT
>JAAZFW010000225.1 GCA_012511525.1 Clostridiaceae bacterium | reverse complement strand
GGCCTGCCGCCGGCCATGGTCTGGCGCCAGCCGTTTCCCGGACCTGGGCTGGCGATCCGCGTGATGGGCGAAATCACGGCGGAAAGGCTTGCCATCCTGCGTGAGGCGGACGCCATCTTCCGTGAGGAGATCGAACGCGCCAATCTGGGGCAATCGGTGCACCAGTATTTTGCCGTCCTGACCGGGGTTCGCTCGGTCGGCGTGATGGGGGACGCGCGCACCTATGACCATGTGATCGCCCTGCGCGGTGTCACGACCACCGATTTCATGACGGCCGACTGGGCCCGCATCCCCTATGATGTGCTGGCGCGTGCTTCGGAACGCATCGTCAATGAAGTGCAGCAGGTCAACCGCATTGTCTACGATATTACCAGCAAGCCGCCCGCGACGATCGAATGGGAGTAAGGAGGAGCCTATGAAGTACATTTTTGTGACCGGTGGCGTGGTATCCGGACTGGGGAAGGGGATTACCGCGGCATCCCTTGGCCGCCTGCTCAAGGCCCGCGGCATCCGGGTGACCATGCAGAAATTCGACCCCTACCTCAATGTCGACCCGGGGACGATGAACCCTTACCAGCACGGCGAGGTGTTCGTCACCGATGACGGCGCCGAGACGGATCTTGACCTGGGCCACTACGAGCGCTTCATCGACGAGAGCCTGTCACAGAACAGCAACGTCACCTCGGGTCGGATCTACTGGTCTGTGATCCAAAAGGAGCGCAAGGGTGATTACCAGGGCGGTACGGTCCAGGTCATCCCGCATATCACCAACGAGGTCAAGGAGCGGATCCGCAAGGGGAAAGCCGGTTATGATGTCGCGATCATCGAAATCGGCGGCACGATCGGCGACATCGAGGGACTGCCGATCATCGAGGCGACGCGCCAGTTTGCGGCGGATGTCGGCCGGCGCAACTGCGTCTTCATCCACGTGACCTTGCTGCCATATCTTAGCGTCTCCAAGGAGCAGAAAACCAAGCCGACACAGCACAGTGTCAAGGATCTGCTCAGCCTGGGCATCCAGCCGGACCTGATCGTCTGCCGTTCCGAGATCCCGATCGGCGCGGAACTTAAGAGCAAGATCGCCCTGTTTTGCAACATCCCGCGCGAATGCGTGATCGAAAACCTTGATTCGCCGCTCCTGTACGCCGTTCCAATGGCCCTGGAAAAGGAAGGCCTGGCTTCATGGGTCTGCCGACGCCTGGGGTTCCCGGATGTCAAGCCGGACCTCGAGTCCTGGCGGCAGATGGTCTATGCCCTGGAGAACCCGGAGCATACGGTCCAGATCGCCCTGGTCGGGAAGTACGCCGCGCTGCATGACGCCTATTTGAGCATCGTGGAGGCCTTGACGCACGGCGGCGCCGGGATCAGGGCCAAAGTCGACATCCGCTGGATCGACTCCGATGACCTGACCGACGAAACCGCGCCGGCCGCGCTGCAAAACATCGACGGCATCCTGGTGCCGGGCGGGTTTGGATCGCGGGGCATCGAAGGGAAAATCGCCGCAGCCCGTTATGCCCGCGAGCAGAAGATCCCGTTTTTCGGGATTTGCCTGGGCATGCAGATCGCCATTGTCGAATACGCCCGCCATGTCCTCGGCCTGTCCGACGCGCACAGCGCGGAGTTTGATCCGCACACGGCCAATCCGGTCATTGACCTGATGCCCGAACAGGCCAATGTCGATCAGCTGGGCGGAACCATGCGCCTGGGACAGTATCCCTGCGTGCTTCACGAAACATCGCGGGCCTTTGCCGCCTACCAGGAGAGCCTGATCCACGAGCGCCACCGCCATCGTTTCGAGGTCAACAACGACTACCGCGACCTGCTGGCCGGCAGCGGCATGCTGCTCAGCGGCACATCGCCTGACAACAGGATCGTCGAAATGATCGAACTGCCGGATCATCCCTGGTTTGTCGGCTGCCAGTTTCATCCCGAATTCAAGTCACGGCCCAACCGGCCGCATCCGCTGTTTGCCCATTTCATTCGCGAAGCACACGCTTTCAGGAAGCGCCGTTTGATATCCTGATCGTGTTGGTGAAAACACGATCATGTGATACAATGGGCTCGATATCGGCTTATGTGGGACAGTGCTCAGGACCGCATGACACGTGGTCTTGTTCATCTGATAAAAAGATCTGATCAGAAAGAAGGAATGACTGTGTACTGGCCGATTTTCTCCATTGTTGTGTCACTGCTAGCCTTTGGCGTGGCGGCCTGGCTTTACCGCTGGGTCAACCGGTTGCCGACGGCGGAAGGGCCGATCGGCGAGATCGGAGCCCTGATCCGGGCAGGCGCCTACACGTTTCTGCGCACCGAGTACAGGGTGCTGGGCCGATTCGTCATCGCGGCCGCCGTCCTGATCCTGCTGTTCTTCCCCCGGCCGTTCTGGACCCATGACATCAAGATCAACCTCCTGATGGCGGTGACCTACATCGCCGGCTCGGTCCTGTCCGCCCTGGCGGGGTATATCGGGATCAGCATCGCGACGATCGCCAATGTCAAAGCTGCCAGCGCGGCCCGGAAAGGCCTCTCAACGTCCTTCATGGCGGGTTTCCGCGGAGGGGCTGTCATGGGCATGGCGGTTGTCGGCACCAGTCTGTTAGGTGCCGCTGTACTCTACTTGCTGACCAAGGAGGCTGAGCCGGTTCTGGCTTTCAGTTTCGGCGCCAGTTCCCTGGCTTTATTCGCCAAGGCGGGCGGCGGCATCTTCACCAAGACGGCCGACATCTCGGCTGACCTGACTGGTAAAGTTGAATTAGGCATCGCGGAGGACGACCCGCGCAATCCCGCCGTGATCGCCGACAACGTCGGCGACAACGTCGGGGATGTCGCCGGCATGGGCGCTGACCTGTTCGACTCCAACATTGCCACCCTGGCCGCCTCGATGATCCTGGCGGTGCCGCTCGGGCAGGTCGACATCATCTTCTGCTTCGCGGGCCTTGGCCTTTTATCTTCGATCATCGGCGTCTTTTTGTCCGGTGTCGGCAAGAACGGCAATCCGGGCAAAGCGCTCAACCGCGGCACCTACGTGACCAACGCGATATTTGCCCTGCTGTCCCTGGGCGCCACACTGATTTTCGATTTTTCGATCCGGCTCTGGCTTGCCGCCGCAATCGGCCTTGTCGCCGGTGCCGTGATCGGTTTCACGTCCGACTTGTTTACATCGGATGGCTCAAAGACGGTCGACAAGGTCGCCAGGGCGTCCAAAACCGGACCGGCCTTTACGATCTTAAGCGGTTTCTCCTACGGCCTGCTGAGTTCGTTCCCGGCCATTATCGGCATCGCGGCCGCCTCGCTGCTCTCCTACAAGGTCTGTGAGCCGCTGGGCGCGGGCTATCCGCTCTTAGGCATCAGCATGGCTGCGGTCGGCATGTTGTCTGTCGTCGGCATGATCATCTCCAACGACGCCTACGGCCCGATCGTCGACAACGCCCGCGGTTTGGCCGAGATGGGCCACCTGGGTGACGAAGTCCTGCAGATCACCGACGAGCTCGACGCGGCCGGCAATACGGCCAAGGCGATCACCAAGGGGTTTGCCATCGGCGCGGCCGGCCTGACTGTCATCGCCCTGCTGGCAGCCTATCAGGAGATCCTCAGCAAGGCCGGCGTAACCGGCGACGGCCTGAAGTTCGATATCTTGAACCCGCTTGTCTTTTTCGGCCTGATGGTCGGCATCGCGGTGCCGGCGGTATTTTCGGCGATGCTGATCATGGGCGTCGACCGCAACGCCGAGCGCATGGTCGCCGAGATCCATCACCAGTTTGACACCATTCCCGGCCTTAAAGAAGGCAAAGAGGGCGTTAAGCCGGATTACAACAAGTGCATCGACATCGCGACCGTCGGAGCAATCAAGGAATTGATCCCGGCCGGCCTGATGGCGATCATCGTCACGCTCGCGGTCGGCTTCATCGGCGGTGTCCACGCCATCGGCGGCTTTTTGGCTGGCAACATCACGTCAGGCCTTTTGCTGGCGCTCCTGATGTCCAACGCCGGAGGCCTCTGGGATAACGCAAAGAAACACATCGAAGCCGGCAATTATGGCGGCAAGGGCTCTGACGCCCACAAGGCCGGTGTCATCGGCGACACGGTCGGCGACCCCTTCAAGGATACGGCTGGTCCGTCGCTCAACACGCAAATCACGGTCGTCTCGCTGGTTGCGTCGCTGGCCGCCACCTTGTTCATCATGTATTCAATCTTCTGATTAAAAAAACCACCTGAAAAAACCACCTGAAAAAAAGCCCGGTTCACGTGAACCGGGCTTTTTTCTTAGAGGCTAGTCTTGGCGGTCAGTCCTTCTTCTGTAGGGGACAGACGACGCGGCAGCTCTGCACGATCGTGGGCCTGAACTTGTTGATCGGGTCACGCTGGCGCAAGGCCACAGCCAGGTTCTCTTCATTGATCTCCGCTTCCGGACGCAGGTCCAGGTTCGAGCCGTTGTGTTCGAATCCGTCCTTGTT
>JAAZFW010000224.1 GCA_012511525.1 Clostridiaceae bacterium | reverse complement strand
TCGAGTGCAGACCCTTCAGCCACTTGGGTACTTCTCCGTGTAATATTTCCAAACATCAGGTCTCAGAAACTCTTCGGAAAAAGTAGAGAACTGATGTAGAGAACGTAGGGTATTCAGTTGTCAAGGCAACTCGGCAAAGCGAGTCAGATCAGTAGATCGGTGTTCACGGCTTCCCAAACTCTTGTTCGCTTTCGAGTGCGGACCCTTCAGCCACTTGGGTACTTCTCCGTGATCGCTGCAGGCTGTCTTTTGGGATTATAATCAAGGATACAGATCAAGTCAATCAGTTCTGCGGGCGATGTTCTTCAACTGGCTGCGGCTGGCGATTCTTTTCCTGCTGAGGCAAAAATCCATGAACATGGCGCTGGCGGCCAAGCCGGCTTCGTCAAACAGCAGGCCGACAGGCCCCTGGGTGCTGTTTCGGCTGACGGCGTCTTCGACCCGGCGGTGCGGTACCTGGGGGTTGGCCGGGTTGAGATCGTCCTGCGATTGCTGGAAATCAAACGGCAGGATCTCAGGGTCGGATAGCTCGTAATAGACCGCGAACAGCATCTGGCGGCGATCGTCGGCGATTAAAAAACCGGGAAAACGAATAAGGAGGGTGTCATCATCCCACGGCTCGATGCTTTCGACAAAACCGGCATAATGCAGATAAAAGCGTGCCTTGGCCTTGTTTTTGCGGCAATGGCTGCCGATCGTGGCGGCCGTGATCCAGTCGCGGAAACGGCGCAGGTCGCGGCCCTTGACCTGGCTCCAGATCGGATGCCCCCGCTCGGGATCGCCGAATTGGCGGTAAATCTCCTGGTAATAGCGGTTGGTCGTCTCAGAAGGAAGATCCTTGAGCTGGAACAGGCGATGGATGAGCGCGGCCTGTCGGTCGGGACTGGCTTTTGCCAGCGCCTGGCGGAACTGCAGATGGCCGCCCGCATACAATCTCGCGTCGCCGGCGATGAAGCAGCGGGCCAAAAGCGACGCCCCGAAAGGTAAGTCCGCGCGGACGGCAAAGGCGGTCATAAACTGCTCCAGGGGCACGTTGCGCTGCGATAGGACCTTTAGGAGCTTGTCCTCGAACTGACGTGCGTCGGGGGCGACCAGGTTGGAGATCAAAGGCAGCTTGTTTTGGCCTCGCATGGAGCGTGCTGTTGCCTTCTGGCCGTGCTGCTTGATATCGAGAATGCTGCACAGGACAGCCAAGCCGCGGGCGACCGGCACAGACGGGTAGACCTGCTGGAAGATGGTCCAGCCATAGCGGTAGAGCGACGGGCAGGCGCGTTCGCGGATGATCAGGTACAGCTTGTCGTGGTAATGCTCAAAACGGGCGTCTGCCGGAAGCGGTTCGGACAGAAGCGGGAAGATATGGCGCAGATCGCGGCTGGTTAGCTGACGGGCCAGATCGACGGTTGGCTTGCCGAGCGCGGTCGTTTCCAGGATGACCGCCAGGCGGTCCCGGTCCTCCGTATGCACGGGACTTAGCAGTTCATCCGGCAGCGGCAGCTTCTGGCGAATCCGGGCCAGGCTTTCGGCCAACCGGCCTGCAGCGTTTGGTTGTTCCTGTTCGCTCATAGATCGAAATGCGCGCTGCGCTGGATCGCCGACGGCAAAGCGTCGACGGCATCCTGGATTTCCGCGGCTGTCTGCACCAGCCGGTTCACGATGTCAGCCAGGCTTTCGTCGAAGCGGTCCAGGGTCTGGTTCACGTGCGCCTGGGAACCCTGGGTGAACTGGCCGATCGCTTTGTCAAGCGTCGCGTTGACATCCTGGAGGCGGTTCCCGATGCTGGCCGTGTTGGCGGCCACCGCCGCGCTCTCCTGGTGGATCTGCTGGAGCAGCATGTCGATCGTGCCTTGCAGCTGCTGGGTAAACCGCTCGGTTTGCTCTTGCAGGTTGACCCCCTGCTGGCAGGCCCCTTCCTGCTGTTCGGCGGCTGCGTCGCGGATGTCGCCGGCCATCTGGAGCGCCTGCCGGGTGGTGTCGGTCAGGCCATGGGTGCCATCCTGCAGCTGCTTGGCAAAATAATCGAGCGATTGGGCCAGGTTCTGCTCATTGCCCTGGAAGGCATCGGTCAGCTTCTGGCTGGTGTCCGCCAGCACACGGGTCGCTTCCCGCAGGCTGGACAAGTCTGCGCCCAAGGTTTCGTGTGCCGCCTGCTGACCCTGGATCGACAAGCTGACGGCGTTTTGAATGTCCGCGGTCTGCTGCCGGGTGGTCTCCATCGCACGCATGGCCAGTTCGACATAGTTTTTGACATCGGCCATCAAGGTGCCCATCTGGGCGATCTCCCGGTTGATCGGGTGCATGTGCGCCGCCAGCTGTGCGGACAGCGCGCTGGCAAAGCGCTCGGCAAGATCCTGCATGCCCTGTTCCTGGCGTTCGGTCAGCGTTTGGGCGAGCTGGCCCAGCGTGGACGTGGATTGCTGCAGTGAAGGCGCGACGCTTTCCGTCAGCACCTGTTCGACGCTGCGCCGGATTCCGTCCGCCATCTCGCTCTCCGCCAGCCGTGATGTCACCTGGGTGAAATCGTTAAGGCCATCTTGCATCTTCTGATCGTATTGCAGATAGGCGTCGACAAGCTCGGCCGTGCCGATCGAATCGTTATAAACCGGCAGGTGGCGGCAAAACGCCTGGTAGAAGGCTTCGGTTTCTTCGCTGACCAGCTGGTTCATGTGCCAGGCCGTCGCCGCGGTCGGCAAAGCGGCGGCCAGGGCGGTCAAGACGGGGAGCAGGATCAGCAGCAAGCCGAAACGCGCGTCGGTTAGCGGCAGGGGCTGCTGGGTCACCCAGGCGGCCAGGGACGCCAGGACGCCGATGGCCAGGATACGGGCAGACGGCATCAAGCTCAACGAACTGCGTTGGGACGGCGACAACCAGACGCGGCGCGGCAGCGCATGGCGCGGATCTGGCAGCCAGCGCCCCTGGTAGAGCTGGACGCTGTCCGCCTTCATGCGCTCAAGGAGCCCAATAACCGCCTGGGGGGCCATCCGGCGAGCTGCCGCGACGACCGCCGGGAAATGGTCCAGCGTCCTCCCGGCCATTGCTTCGATCTGGTCGGTCAGGTCGGCGAGCGGAGCCAGGACACCGCGCCGGATGCGCGCCGCGAACAGACGGCTGACGATGGCCAGAGCGATGATTAGAAGCGGTACCAGTACCGAGACGAGCCAGTGCAGAAGATGCAATTTGGCGATTTCCAGGATGACAAGAGCCATGACAAGACCTCCTCGATAATCAGGGGTTCAATGCAGACAGTTCCGGAAGCACAAACAACCCGTCCTTGCGAATGAGACGGTCGTCAAACCAGATCTCGCCGCCGCCGGTGTCGGGCCGCTGGATCTGGACCAGGTCCCAATGAATGGCAGAAGTGTTGCCGTTGGGCGCGTCGTCGTAGCAGGCCCCGGGCGTCAGATGGAATGAACCGGCGATCTTCTCATCGAAAAGCGTGTTGCAGGTCGCATCACGAATCAGGGGATTGAAGCCAAGGGCAAATTCGCCCAGATAGCGGGCACCCGCGTCGGTGTCCAGGATCTTGTTCAGCTGGGCGGTGTTTTCATCTGCCGACGCCTTGACGATCTGGCCGTCGCGAAACGACAGGCGGATGTTGCGGTAGAGCTGGCCCCAGAATTGGGAGGAGGTGTTGAACGTGATGGTGCCGTTGGCCGAATGGCTGACCGGCGCCGTAAAGCATTCGCCGTCAGGCAGGTTATACTCGCCGCAGCAGGGAACGGCCGGAATGCCCCGGATGGAAAACGACAAATCCGTCCCCGGGGCCAGGATGCGGACCCGGTCGGTCTTTTCCATCAGGGCCTTGAGCGGCAAAACGGCGCGCTGCATCGCTACGTAATCGATCGAGGCGGTCTGCAGGACGAAATCCTCGTATGGGCCGTAGGGCATGCCGGCCCGTTGGGCCCTGGCCTGGGTCGGGTACTCGAAAAGCACCCAGCGCCTATGGTTGATCACCAGGTCTTTGAACGGCCTGGCGCAGGTTGCCTCCAGTTGACGGACCGCCGGGTCGATGCGGCCAAGCTCGGCGTCATTGACATAGGCGCGGATGACGATATCGCCGACCAGGTTTTCAAAACGGCGCAAGTCTGCTTCGGCCTTGTCCCTGAGAAAAGCTTCTGTTCGGCCGCCGTCATCGGGGTCGTAAAGCTCCAGCAGCTGGCGGGTGATCTCGTTATCGGTCCAGTCCACCTGGGCCAGCGCGCCGGCCAGAGCCGCTTCACGCAGCAGTTCCTGCACCAGCGGACGGGCGGTTAAATCCGCCGTGATGTGAAAAGCGTCCCCTTTTTTGATCTTCATCGAGTGGTACAGCATGAGTTTGGCCAGTGATGCCAGTCTTGAATCGCGCATGAAATCCTCCTGCCGGCGTTTGATCTGCTCCCATTATAGCAGAACACGCCGGCTAGAAGGAATTGACCAGATGCCGTTTCAGCCCGGTTTTCGCTCTATTCAGCCGGCTGTCAGCAAACGAACCGCCTGCTCCAGGCCATCCGGCACATCGAGCGGCTGGGTGACCGCGCCGGGCAAAATCCGGCGAACCAGGCCGCACAGCACTTTGCCGGGCCCGGGCTCCAGGAAACAGGTTGTTCCGTCGTCGGCCATCTGGCGGATTTCGGCGGTCCAGAGGACCGGTCCGCACAGGTGGCGGGCCAGGTAATCCGGCCAGTCGATGATATCCGGCGACCGGGTTCCCGACAGGTTGCTGTACAGGCGGGACGCGGTGGGCTTGAAGTTGCGTTTACGGGCATACGCGGCCAGTTGATCGGCCGCCGGCTGCATCAACGGCGTGTGGAAGGCGCCGGAGACATCCAGAGGGACCGTTTTGCGCGCCCCGGCAGCCCGGCAGGCCGCCAGGCAATCGTCCATAACATTTTGTTCGCCGGAAAGGACCACCTGGCCTGGTGCGTTGAAATTGACGGCGAACACGCGGTCGCTCCAAGCCGGTTCGGTCAGCACAGCGGCGATGGCCTCATCATCCAGGCCGATCACCGCGGCCATTGCGCCCGGGTTTTGCCGGGCGGCCTGCTGCATGAAATCCGCCCGCGCCTGGACCAGGTGCAGCAGGTCGGGGAGGTCCAGGATGCCGGCCGCGCCCAGGGCCGTGTATTCGCCAAGCGAAAAACCCGCCAGGCTCGTGTCGTCCGGCAGACGCCCGGCCTGCTCGCGCAAAGCCGCCAGGCAAGCCAGGCTGCAGGTGACGATGGCGGGTTGGGCAAACCGGGTCTGCGAAAGCTGTTCGGCGGTCAAGTCAAGCAAATCCAGGCCAAGGCAATCGGAAGCTGCCTGGTAGATCGAACGGGCTGCCGGGCTGGTTTGGCTGAGCGCAGCGCCCATCCCGGCGTAATGGGCGCCCTGTCCTGGAAAGATGATGCTGATCATGAGGGTTCCTCTCTGTCTGCCGGCGCTCTTGACAAGCGCGGCGGGGTTGTCTATCATGGATATATGCTTTGATTATCAAATAATTTGAAATGCAAATCGTATGCCCATACGATAACGCACGAATGGAAAGAAATCAAGGCCGCAGACAAGAGCGGAGGCAAACATGGCCAAAATGAAGATCACCGGCACGGGCAGCTACCTGCCGGAGTTGACTGTCACCAACCAGATGATGACAAAAATCGTCGACACCAGCGACGAGTGGATCACGACCCGGACCGGCATTTCCGAGCGCCGCCTGTCGTCGGGCGAGCCGACCTGGTTCATGGCTGCACAAGCGGCCCGCAAGGCGCTGGCCGAAGCGGCGCTCGACCCGGCCCAGCTCGACATCATCATGGTCACAACCTGCACACCGGACTACTATCTGCCGTCGGCCGCCTGCATCGTCCAGGCCGAACTGGGCGCCGACCGTGCCTTCTGTTTCGATCTCAACGCGGCCTGCACCGGATTCGTCTATGCCCTCGACATGGCGGCGCGCTATCTTTCCGACCCCAATATCCATCATATCCTGATCGTTGCCAGTGAAAACATCAGCAAGCTGGTCGACTATTCCGACCGTTCGACATGCGTGCTGTTCGGCGACGGGGCCAGTGCCGTGGTCTGCAGCCGCGGAAGCGACGAAGACCCAAGCGCCCTTTTGGCAACCAGGCTGGGCTCCGAGGGGCAGACCGGCCATGTCCTGGTCAGCCGCGCCCTGAAGGTGCGTCATCCGTTTCTGGCCGAAGGCGCAGTCTGGCCGGACCGCTTCGGGGAGCATGCGGACCATACCCTGACCATGGAAGGACAGGAAGTCTTCAAATTCGCGGTGCGCGTCCTGGCTGATTCGGTTCTCGAAGCCGCAGCCCAGGCCGGCGTCAATCTGACCGAGCTGCGCTACATCATCCCGCACCAGGCGAACGCCCGGATCGTCGAGGCGGCCGCCCGCCGCATGAAAGCCGACCCGGCCCAGATCATTTCCCGGATCGCCGATTTCGGCAACACCTCATCGGCCAGCATCCCGATCTGCCTGGACGAACTGGTGCGCGCAGGCAAACTGCAGCGCGGCGAAAAAGTCGCGATCTGCGGCTTCGGCGCCGGCCTCACCTACGGCGCGGCCATTTTCAGCTATTAACCAGCCTGATTTGCATACACAACAACGACAGGAAGGGACCAACCATGCCAAAAACCGATCTATGTGACTTGATGCAGACAGACTATCCCCTGATCCAGGGCGGGATGGCCTGGGTGGCCAACGCCTGCCTGGCTTCCGCCGTTTCCAACGCCGGGGGACTCGGCCTGGTCGCTGCCGGGTCGATGAACGCCGACCTGCTGCGCCGGGAGATCCGCCTTACCCGGGAACAGACCGACCGCCCGTTCGGCGTCAACATCATGCTGATGAATCCGGACGTCGACGCCCTGGCGGCGGTCGTCCTGGAAGAGCGTGTGCCGGTCGTGACGACCGGGGCCGGTTCACCGGGCAAATACATCCAGGCCTGGAAAGACGCCGGCATCCGCGTCGTGCCGGTCGTCGCCTCGGTCGCCTATGCGAAACGCATGGAAAAACTGGGCGCCGATGCCGTGATCGCGGAAGGGACGGAAGCCGGCGGGCATATCGGCGAACTGACCACCATGGTCCTGGTTCCCCAGGTGGCTGACGCCGTCTCAATCCCGGTGGTCGCCGCCGGAGGGATCGCCGATGGCCGCGGTGTCGCCGCCGCCCTGATCCTGGGTGCGAGCGGCGTTCAGGTCGGCACGCGTTTCCTGGCCTGCGACGAATGCTGCATCCACGAAAATTACAAACAGCTGGTCATCAAGGCCCGCGATATCGACACCCTGGTCACCGGCCGGAGCGGCGGACACCCCGTCCGCACCTTGAAAAACAAGCTGGCCCGTCACCTGATCGAACTGGAAAAACAAGGCGCATCCTTTGAAGAAATGGAAACCATCACGGTCGGTTCTCTGCGCCGCGCCGTCCAGGACGGCAACCTGGAAGAGGGTTCCTTCATGGCTGGACAGGTGGCCGGCCTGGTCAATGACTGCCAGCCGGCTTCCCAGATCGTCGCCGGATTGTTCCGCCAGGCCTGGTCGCTCCTCGGCGAGCGGATGCCGATCTCTGTACCGGGCCTCAGGCAGGCGCTGTCCGCCGGAGGTGACCTGTGATCGCCCTGGTGACCGGTGCGTCGCGCGGCATCGGCGCCGCCATCGCCCGGCAGCTGGCCGCGGACGGCATGGATGTCGCCATCGTTTACCGCCGGGAACAGGAGCAGGCGGAAGCGGTTGCGGCAGCCTGCCGCCAGTCCGGGGTGCGCGCGCTGGCCTTTCAGGCTGATATCGCCAGCGAAGAAGGCTGCCGCAGCCTGCTTGACCAGGTTCGTGCGCAACTCGGACCGGTCCAGGTCCTGGTCAACAACGCCGGCATCACGCGCGACGGGCTTTGCATGCGCATGAGCCGCGACCAGTTCACCGCTGTGCTCGACGCTAATTTGACCGGCACCTTCCTGATGTGCCGCGCCGTCTTGCCCGACATGGTCAAAGCCCGCTCAGGACGGATCATCAACATGACCTCGGCCGCCGGCGTGCACGGCAACGCCGGCCAGGTCAACTACGCGGCCTCCAAGGCCGGCGTGATCGGCCTGACCTTGTCTCTGGCCAAGGAAGTGGCGTCGCGCCAGATTACCGTCAACGCGGTGGCGCCGGGATTTATCGAAACCGATATGACGGCCGTTTTGCCAGACAAGGTCCGTGACGCGGCCCTCGAGGCGATCGCCCTGGGCCGGTTCGGCCAGCCGGAGGATGTCGCGCAGCTGACCGCATTCCTGGCATCCTCTGCCGCAGCTTACATCACCGGACAGGTGATCGAAATATCAGGAGGTCTGAAACTGTGACTTTTGAGCAAAAAGCCAATCCCGGCGCCGCCCGCCGGGTCGTTATCACCGGCATGGGCGTGATCAGCCCGGTCGGCCTCGATGTGCCGTCTTTCTGGCAAAGCCTGGTCCACGGCCGATGCGGGATCCGCGAACTGGATCTGGACGGCGTTGCCGGCGTTCCGGTCAAAATGTCAGCCCAGATCCGAGACTTTGATCCGCTCCAGGTCCTCGACCGCAAGGAAGCGCGCCGGCTGGACCGTTATTGCCATTTTGCGGTCGCGGCGGCAGCCGAAGCGGTGCGCCAGAGCCGTTTGGACTTTACTGTCTTGGATCCCTGGCGCGCGGGCGTTATCATCGGCAGCGGCGTCGGCGGTCTCGAGACCATGGCCGCGGAATACAAAAAGCTCTACCTGGGCGGCGGGCCGGAACGGATCTCGCCCCTGTTCATCCCGATGATGATCGCCAACATGGCCGCCGGCAAGGTGTCCATGATCTATGGCGCCAAGGGCAGCAACTTATGCGTGACGCCCGCCTGCGCCTCCGGCACACACGCCATCGGCGAGGCCTTCCGCGCCATTCGGCACGGCTACCTCGATATCTGCCTGGCCGGCGGCGCCGAGGCCCCGATCACTCCGATCGCACTGGCCGGGTTTGACAACATGCGCGCGCTCAGCCGGTCGGCGGATCCGAACCGCGCCTCGATCCCCTTCGACCGCGCGCGGGACGGTTTCGTCATCGGGGAGGGCGCCGGCATCCTCGTCCTTGAATCACTGGAGCATGCCCTGGCCCGCGGTGCCGAACCGCTCTGCGAACTGGCCGGGTACGGCTCGACCGCCGACGCCTACCATGTCACCAGTCCGGACCCCGAGGGCGAGGGTGCCGCGATGGCGATGCGCCTGGCCTTGAAGGACGCGGGTGAAACGCCGGACCAGGTCGCGTACATCAACGCTCACGGCACCAGCACCCCGCTGAACGACAAGTACGAAACGATGGCCATCCACAAGCTGCTTGGCGCGGACGCCGCCCGGGTCAAGATCAGTTCGACCAAGTCGATGACCGGCCACCTGCTGGGCGCCGCGGGCGCCGTGGAAGCCATCGCCTCGGCGCTGGCGGTCCGCGAGGACCTGATCCCGCCGACCATCAACCTGCGCGAGGCCGATCCGGACTGCGATCTCGACTATGTGCCGGACCAGGCTATCCATTGGCCGGTCAGGCTGGCGCTGAGCAACTCGCTCGGATTCGGCGGCCACAACGGCACCTTGTGCTTCAGAAAGGTGGTCTAGACATGCAGATCCAGGACATGATCGAACTGATGAAACAGATGAAGCGAAACGGCATCAGCCTGGTGGAACTCGAAAGCGAGGGCAGCCGCCTGCGCCTGGAAAAACCGGTCCATGCCGAAACGCCCGGAACCGCGCAGGCGGGCGAGGCCGAAGACACGCGTCGGATTACCGCCCCCGCCGAAAGCCCCGCTGTTCAGCCTCCCGTTCAGGACGGCCAGTGGATCACCGCCCCGGTCGTCGGCGTCTACTACGCAGCTCCGTCCCCGGAAGACGACCCCTTTGTCCAAGTCGGATCGACCGTTGAGGCGGGCATGACGGTCTGCATCATCGAGGCGATGAAACTGATGAACGAAGTGACGAGCCATGCCGGCGGCGTGGTCCGCGAAATCCTGGTCCACGACGGCCAGCGGGTGGAATATGGGCAGCCGCTGATGCGGATCGGAGAGGCCCAATGAGCCGCGTCATCCTGGATCGGGCGGGTATCGAGCAGATCATCCCGCACCGCGAACCATTCCTGCTCGTCGACGCTGTGCTCGAGCTCGATGATAACCGGGTGGTCGCGCAAAAGCAGGTGCGCCTGGACGAAGATTTTTTCCGCGGCCATTTTCCGGCCCTGCCGGTCATGCCGGGGGTCCTGATCATCGAGGCGATGGCCCAGGCCGGCGCTATCTGCGTCTTGCGCCGCGAGGAGTTCCGGGGCCGCCTGGCTTTTTTCGGCGGGATGGACAAGGTGCGTTTCAAACGCAAGGTCATGCCGGGCGATATGCTGCGCATGGAAGTCGAACTCAAGCAGCTGCGCGGACCGGTTGGCTTTGCCAGCGGCAAGGCTTATGTCGGCGAAGAGCTGGCGGCGTCGGCGGACCTCATTTTCGCCATTGGAGGCTGACGCATGTTCAAGACCATTCTGGTTGCCAACCGCGGCGAAATCGCCGTGACCATCATCCGGGCCTGCCGTGACATGGGCATCTGTTCCGTCGCGGTCTGTTCGGAGATCGACCGGACCGCCCTGCACGCCCAGCTGGCCGACGAGTGCATCTGCATCGGTCCAGCTGCGTCCCGTGACAGCTACTTGAATCCCCAGGCGATCCTGACCGCCTGCCTGCTCAGCGGGGCGGAAGCGATTCACCCCGGCTTTGGCTTCCTTTCGGAAAATGCGGCGTTTGCCCGCATGTGCGCCAAGTGCAACATCACCTTCATCGGGCCCGGTGCGGATGTGATCAGCCGCATGGGCGACAAGGCGGCCGCGCGGCTGATGGCCCAGCAGTCCGGTGTGCCGGTCATCCCCGGAACCGCAGATGTGGTGGACAGTTTGCAGGATGCGCTGCGCGAAGCCCGCATCATCGGCTACCCGGTCCTGATCAAGGCTGCCGCCGGCGGCGGCGGGCGCGGCATGCGCCTGGCGGGGGGCGACGACGAGCTGCCCCAGGCCTGGCAGACCGCACGCGCCGAAGCCCTGGCCTGCTTCGGCGACGACCGTGTCTACCTGGAGCGGTTCATCGACAAGCCGCGCCACATCGAGATCCAGCTGCTGGCTGACCACCACGGCCAGGTGATCCACCTGGGCGACCGTGACTGCTCGATCCAGCGGCGCAACCAGAAAATCCTCGAAGAGGCCGTCTCGCCATTTTCAGACGCGGCCTTGCGCGCTGAGATGGGCGAAGCCGCCGTGCGTTTGGCCCAAAAGTCCGGTTACCGCAGCGCCGGAACGGTCGAATTCCTCGTGGATGCCCAAAAACGCTTCTATTTCATGGAGATGAACACCCGCATCCAGGTGGAGCACCCCGTGACCGAAGCCGTAACCGGCGTCAACCTGATCCAGGAGCAGATCCGGATCGCCGCCGGCGAACCGCTCGCATTGCGCCAGGAAGACATCGTCTTTTCCGGCCATGCCATGGAGTGCCGCGTCAACGCCGAAGATCCCCTGCACGGCTTCCGGCCCAGTCCGGGCACGATCACCAGCCTGCATCTGCCCGGAGGCCCCGGGGTGCGCATCGACAGCGCGCTTTACCAGGGTGCGGTCGTCCCGCCGGACTACGATGCCCTGATCGCCAAGCTGATCGTCCATGCCCCGACCCGCGAGCAGGCGATCGCCCGTATGCGCCGCGCCCTGATGGAGTTTCTGATCAGCGGCGTGCAGACCAATATCGACTACCACCTGGCCATCCTGCGCGAACCTGAATTCATCAGCGGCCAGTACGATATCGGCTATATCAGCCGGCACAACGACGCCCTGGTCGCCCAACTGCGATCAAACGGAAAGGAGAACTAAACCATGGTAGTTGACGCTTTGAAACAAATGCGTGAGCGACTGGAGACCGATACCCAACTGCGCCTGGTCAGGCCAAACCAGCAGTCTGCCGGAGCGGATGACGAGGTCTTTACCTATTACCGGCCGGTGCCGGTCGACCTGTGGATCAAGTGCCCCGCCTGCAGCGGCGTCATGTTCCGGGAGGATTTCGAAAAGGCCGGCAGTGTCTGCAAGCTCTGCGGGCATCACTACCGCATCAGCAGCGCGGAACGCCTGGCGCTGACCTGTGATCCTGAAAGCTTCCTGGAGTGGGACAGTGGCCTGACCAGCCTGAACCCGATCGACTTTGCCGGTTACCCGGAGAAGCTTAAGGCCTTGCAGGAGAAGACCGGCCTGGCTGAGGCGGTTGTGACCGGGTCGGCCCGGATCGGAGGCTGGCCTTGTGCGATCGGGGTCATGGACAGCCGTTTCATGATGGGCTCGATGGGGTCGGTGGTCGGGGAAAAGATCGCCCGGCTGTTCGAACGGGCGATGGACGAGAAGCTGCCGGTCGTGCTCTTCGCGGCGTCCGGCGGCGCCCGCATGCAGGAGGGCATCGTCTCCCTGATGCAGATGGCCAAGACCGCTGCCGCCGTAGGCCGGTTCCAAGCCGCCGGGTTGCTGTACCTGTCCGTACTGACCGATCCGACCACGGGCGGCGTCACGGCCAGCTTTGCCAGCCTGGGCGACATCATCCTGTCGGAACCGGGTACCCTTATCGGCTTCGCGGGCCGGCGCGTCATCGAGGGGACGCTGGCCGAGCAGTTGCCGGAAGGCTTCCAGCGGGCCGAGTTTTTGCTAAAACACGGCTTTTTGGACCTGATCGTGCCCCGCGACCGCATGAAAGTTACACTCGGCCAGCTGCTCGCGCTGCACGCGCCGCGCACCGGTGCGACAAGACTGGCCATTCCAGACCTGGACGAGGCCGCAAGCGGTCCGGCGCGCTGCGGATCCGACTGCCTGGATCTGATCCGGCACCGCAAGCGCCCGGTCCTGACCGATTACCTGTCGCTGCTGTTCGAGGATGTGATCGAGCTGCACGGTGACCGTTATTTTGGCGACGACCCCGCGCTCTGGTGCGGGCTGGGCCGCCTGGACGGCCAGCCGGTGACGATCATCGGCCACCGCAAGGGCAAGACGCTCGATGAGAACGCGCGCTGCAATTTCGGCATGCCCCATCCGGAAGGATACCGCAAGGCTATGCGCCTGATGCGCCAGGCGGAGAAGTTCGGCCGTCCGGTCCTCTGCCTGATCGATACCTCCGGTGCCTACTGCGGCATCGGCGCCGAGGAGCGGGGACAAGGCGAGGCTATCGCGGCCAACCTGCTGGGCATGGCGCAGCTGGGCATCCCGGTCATTTCGCTTGTGACCGGGGAAGGCGGCAGCGGCGGCGCGCTGGCCATCGGCGTCTGCGATCGCCTGGGCATGCTGTCCAACGCGCTCTATTCCGTCATTTCCCCGCGCGGTTTCGCCTCGCTGCTGTGGAAGGACCCGTCGCGCGAAAAAGAGGCGGCAGACGTGCTGCGCATCACGGCGTCGGACCTCAAACGGCTGGGCATCTGCGATGCGATCGTCGCCGAACCCGAACCGGGCGCCCAGGCGGATATGGCGGCGACCGCAACCGCGATGAAGGTGTTTTTCCGCCAGGCGGTCGACGAACTCATGGAAAGCGATGCCCGGACCCTGGTCGCGAACCGGTATGCGCGCTATCGCGCGATCGGCGCTTTTGCACCGTAACGGAATCGTTGCACAGGCCTTGCCAGAGAGCGGATGCAGGCGGTAAACTGGAGAAAACCGGGGCAGTGAGTCTCTCTGCCCGGAATGGAGCATCGCATGACAGCCGATCCGAACCGCCCCCGCCTGCCTGTATCCTATTTCGCCGCCAACCGAAACAACCTGTTCAACTGCCTGGGCGAGGAGTCATTGGCGATCTTGACCTCGGGCCGCGCCCCGCACCGGACGGCCGATGAGGATTATCCGCACTGGACCAACCGCAGCTTTTTCTACCTGGCAGGACTGGACCAGGCGGACGCTGTCCTGGCCCTGCACAAAACGCAAAGTGAATCACGAGCCGTGCTCTTTATCCCCGAGACCGACCCGATGTATGAACGCTGGAGGGGCCACCGGGCCACGCCGGAAGAGGCTGGTCTTCTGACCGGTATCGCGGAAGTCCGCTTGCTGTCGGGTCTGCCTGAATGGCTGGACAGCCAGGCGCAGCGGCCGGGGCTTAACCTTTGGCTGGACGAAAGCGCCCGCGACGGCCAGGCGGCCGAACTGAAGCAGCAGCTGGCCGAACGGCATGGCGGTCTGCTGGCCCGGGCACAGAACCTGGAACCGCTCCTGGTCCAGCTGCGCATGATCAAGCGCGAAGACGAGCTGGCGATGCTCGACCGCGCCATCGCGCTGACCGACCGCGGCATCCGCGCCATGCTGCGCCGCCTTGAGCCGGGGCAGATGGAATACGAGGTCTGGGCCGAGTTCGACCACGCGTTGGCAAAAGAAGGCTGCCTGAATCCCGCTTTCGCCTCAATCGTGGCCAGCGGCAAGAACATCTTCTGCCTGCACTACATGCAGCCGTACGACCGCATCCAGGACGGCGATCTCGTCCAGGTGGACGTGGGCGCCTGGGTCGGCGGCCTGTGCGCGGACATATCGCGGGTGTTCCCCGCCAACGGCCGCTTCACCGCCAGCCAGGCCGCGCTGTACGAGGTCGTCCGGCAATGCCAGGAAACCGCTTTTGCCACGATTCAGCCGGGTTCCACGCTGGCCGCGGTCAACGAGGCCTGCCGCCAGACAGCCCGACGGGGGCTTCTGGACGCCGGCCTGATGCAGCCCGACGAAGCGATCACGGACTATTTCTGGCACAATGTGTCCCACCACCTGGGTCTGGACGTGCACGACGTCGCCAACCGGGAAGCCTTGCTGCAGCCCGGCATGGTCCTGACTGTCGAGCCTGGCATCTACATGCCGGCCCGCAAGATGGGCATGCGCATCGAAGACGATGTCGTGGTCACAAAGGACGGCTGCCGTGTCCTGTCGCGGCAGATTTTACGCGAAGCTGCCGAGATCGAGGCCCTGATGGCTGAAGCAAGGCGATGACGGTCATCGCCGGGTAACGCATGTTCTTTACAACCGGCCGCGGGACCCGTATAATGAGTCCATCACGAGGGGAGCTGGCGGAAGCTGGCTGAGAGGATTCCTGAACGGGATCGACCCTGTAACCTGAACCGGATAATGCCGGCGGAGGGACAATCGGGCTGATTGAAGCTTTCCATTTGTCCAACCGGCAAATGGAGGGCTTTTTGTT
>JAAZFW010000024.1 GCA_012511525.1 Clostridiaceae bacterium | reverse complement strand
GACGTCCGGTACGGACGGCATCCAGCATGGCATCCAGCTTGTCGGCCACCGGATCCGGTCCGGTGATCGGGCCATAGTCTTTGGCAAGCTCGCCGGCACCTTCCCGTTCGCCGCGCAAGACCCCGTCTCGCACTATTAGCCTGCCCCGGCTGTAGCGGTACTCCAGTTCCGGGTCGACCAGAGCGGCTGTCGTATGCGAAACAGCCAGCGCCAGCACGACCGGCGGAGCGTCCGGCAGGTCAGCTTCCATGCGGACCAGCGCGGTATCGAAGGTCTCGATCGGGTTGCAGCGCAGCAATCGGGCCTCGATCCGCTCCGGCAGCCGCGCCTCGTGCGGCTTTTCGCCGAGGAAATAGAGCATGTTGTGCAGGTAGTGCGCCGTGGCGTTGTTGAGCACGCTGTCATAGACCGGGCGTCCCTGGCTGTCCCGGACGCGCCCCGCCCAGCGGTTGCGGCCGAAATAGGCGTCGCTGCGCGGCCAGTAGACGCGCGTTCGGAAGACCTGGGGCACCCCGTACAATCCGGCGCGGACATCCTCGAGCGCCCGGAGAATGGCCGGGCTGAACGACCACTGGTAGCCGATCCCGACCTGCAGGCCCGCCGCAGCCTGGGCTTCGATCAGGTCCAGGCCCTGCTGGCGGGTGGCGCAGAGCGGCTTTTCGCACAGGACATGCGCCCGGTGGGCCAGGGCCGTCCGGATCTGCTCGGCGTGGAACTGGATCGGGCTGGACACAATCACCAGGTCGGCGGGATGAACGCGCAGGCATGCATCCAGATCCTGGAAGCACGGCAGGCCGGAAACCTGCGGGTAGACCGGACTGGCTTTTGCCGCCGGATCGACCAGCGCGACCAGTTTGAGCGGCGCGCCCTGCAGTTCGCGCTGGACCAGCGTTTTAACATAATGGATGCCGTATCCGCCAATCCCCGCGAGGACGATGCGAATCGGTTCTGGTGCCGTTTTCTTCATGCGATTCCTCCCTGTTTTGGCTGCTCGAATCCCTTAAGCCATTCCCGGTTGATCAGGCTGTTGGCCGGCAGCGGCGGCACGTGCGTCTCGATACTCATGGGAACCGCTTCGGGAGACGCCAGCATGACCGGAAGCAGCCGCTCCCAGCCGACTGCGCCCTGCCCAAGCAGGCACCACCGGTTTCCGGCCTTGTCCAGGCAGACATCTTTGAGATGGATGTTGGCGATGTTTTTATACCAGCGCCGATAGGCGGCAACGGGATCCGTCCCGCCGGCATCGGCATAATTGGCGGCGTCCCAGTTCAGGCGCAGCCCGGCCGGAGCCAGGTCCGCGAGCAGGCGGTCGATCGCCTCATCGGTGTCCGCCCACCAGCCTTTCTCATTCTCGACACACAAGGTGATGCCGCGCCGGCCTGCCTCCAGACTCATCTGGCCAAGCAGCGAACAGACCCGGCTGTAGTCCGCAGCCGTATCTGACTCGCTGCGCTTGACACCGAAGGTGATGACGCGAGGCACCGCCCATTCCTCGGCCAGGTCCAGCGTGCGCTGGAACCGCGCGGCCTGGAGCGATGCCTCGGGTGCGTCCAGGCTGCATTTCCAAGTGCCCGGCGAAAGTGCGGTGACAACAAGCCCGGCACAGGCTAAAGCTTGCCGCAGCGTGCGGGCTTCCTCAGGATGGATATCCGGGATCCGCCGGCCAGGCGCGACGCCCCGGATCTCGATGCCAGCAAGGCCCCAGCCGGCGACCCAGGCCACAGCCTCTTGTGCCTGCGGCAGCACTTCATCGGTGACGATCCCCCATTCAGGTTTCATGTTTTCCCCTCCCCCGCTGTGCCATATCTTTGCGCCAGGCCTGCCAGACGACCTCAAAGGCTTCATCCGGCTGCGGCAGCGGATGGACCGGACGCCAGTCGATCTGAAGCGGACTGAGCAGGTCGCCGGGCGTCTCGAGGCGAATGCGCTGCACCCGATCGTTCAGCGTGTCCGGTCCGGTCCTGGCCCGGAAGACATCCGGAACGTTGTTGCCGGGCAAGCGGCCGCCAGGTTCCAGGTAGAGCGCCGAACCGCGGCTGACGCCGCCGCGGTCCAGGTAGTCGCACATCGCTCCGAGCAGAAAGCGCTGGGTCAGCAGCATGTCGCGGAAACGGCAGGCCAGGGCACGTCCCGGCAGTGCCTGGATCGCAAGGAAACGCCGGCTGGATGCGATCTCCCGGCAAACGCCGCCGAGCATCTCCTGCAGCCGGGTTGTGTCCCGCAAGGGGCCGGCCAGGCGGCTCATCCGCTCTCCGGCCAAATTCCAGCCCTTGAGCAGTTCGGACTCCAATTCGGCAGGTTCTGTTTCCGGGATGTCACGGAGCCAGTCGGCGGCCTGGGCAAGCAGGGACGCTTCGTCCAAGGCGGCATCGCCGTGTCCTGGCAGGCGGCGGGCGATCGCATCCGCGGCGCGCAAAGCGCCGATCTGTCCGCTGTTCAGGGCGCTGCCGCCGGGCCGGTAAACACCATGGGTGCCGCTGACCTCCCCGACCGCAAACAAGCCGGGCAGCGTCGTTTCCCAATGGGCGTCGACAGCCAGGCCGCCGTTGTGGTGCTGGGCGCTCAGGCGGATTTCCAGCCGGTCGCGCGACAGGTCGACGCCGTGTTCCAGGTAAAAGGCGTAAGCCGGTTCGTTCATCTTGCATAGGCGCTGCCACGGCAGCGGCGCCCAGGCATGCGTCCGGTCCAGGTAGTCAGCCGTTTCGGCATCGAGGCCGGCCCGGTCCAGGGCAAGACCGTCCGGATTCTGCCTGAAATCGAGGAAGACACGGCGGCCCCTGAGCGCGGTTTCCCGGTAAACCAAAAGGTCGACCAGGGACGAACCGGGCAGCTTACGCACATCGAAGGGCCACTGGTAGCCCTTGCGGAAGATGGCACCAAGCCGCTCCTTCCGGTCCAAGATCCCCTCTGCCAGGAAATGGCGCGGATCGCCGCCGTCCGGATCTGTGGAGACATAAGATGGCAAAACCTGCTGGTAGCTGCCGGACACGTTCCAGCGCGGCGCGACCGAGGCCAGTCCGTACTGCCACTCGGTCAGGTTGACCGCCGCGGCGCCGGCTTCCAGGGCCGGTGCGGTGCCGCCCAGCTGGCTGCCTGGATAGACGACGTCGGCATAGACCAGGGCAGGACCGCCTACGGCCCAGACGACGGCCGGGCACATGATCAGGTTGAAGGCGATCTGGGGATCGTCCAGCGACAGGCACAGAACGCCCCGCACCGCGCCGGTCCGGCCGTCCGTGAGCAGCTTGACGGCCTGCTGGCGGTCGAACAGCGCCACCGGTGTCGCATCCAGCGCATCTTGCAGATGTTCGACCATCAGGCGGGAGGTCAGCGGGCCGGCTGACGACGCCCGGCTGAGCGGATCGTGGTCTGTCTTGTATCCGACCGCCTCGCCGTAGGCATTGCGCGGAAAAGGCACGCCCTTTTCGGCCAGCCAGTAGAAGCATTCGGCGGACAACGCCGCCTCGATGCGGGCCAGGTCGCCGTCCATGCTGCCGCCGGCAAACAGCGTTTGGGCCATCCGGCCGACCGAATCCGGCTCTTGCCCGGACAAGGTCAGCTTGTAGTAGGTCTGCTTGTCGGAACCTGTGTTGCGCGAGGTGCCGGCCAGCAGATCCTCGGTCAGCAGCATGACATCCGGAACACCTCGCTCGGCCAGGCGCAGGGCCGCGGCCATTCCGGCTGCGCCGCTGCCCACAACCGCGACATGGCAGGTGTGGGTCCTGATTCGGATTTTCCCCGCGAAGTGTAACGTTCCGTTGTGCGTTGTCACGTGACGCATGCGATCCCTCCCTCACAGGCGGCGGATATGAAACCCGCCGTCGACATGCAGGCATTCGCCGGTCGAATAGCGCAGCTGACCGGACGCCAGCAGGGCGACCGCGTCGGCCACATCGCCGGGCTGGCCCCAGCGCCGCATCGGAAAGACACCGGCGGCGATCTGCTGGTCGTAGACCGGTCGCACGCCGGCTGTCATGTCGGTCTGAATGATACCCGGCCGGACTTCGTACACCAAAATCCCGTCTTCGGCCAGACGGGCGGCCAGGATTTGGGTCAGCATGCCCAGGCCGGCCTTGGACAGGCAGTATTCCGCCCGGCTGAGGGACACGGTGTTGGCCGAGACGGAACTGATCACCACGATCGTTCCCCTGAGCCCGTCCGGACGCCCTGGCTGGCGCAGCATCTGCCGGGCCACCAGCTGCGAGAGGAAGACAGGCCCCTTGAGGTTGATCGCCATCACCCGGTCATAGCTTTCTTCGCTCATCTCCAGCACGTCCGCGCGGACAAGCGGCGCGACGCCGGCATTGTTGACCAAAAGGTCAACCCGGCCGAATTGTTCCATTGTGCGGTCCAGGTAACGCGCCCGGTCTTCGGATTGACTCAGATCGCCCTGCGTGTAAACTGCCGGACCTGCCTGCTCCAGCCCCGCCCAGGCATCGCTGAGCGCTTCGGGCGGTTTCGTGCCCAGGATCGACAGGCAAAAGCCATCTGATTGCAGACGCCGGCTGACGGCCAGGCCGATCCCGCGCGCTCCCCCGGTCACCATGGCGACCGGCCGTGTGTCATTCATATCCATGCTTGCCTCTCTTTCTGCCGCGGTACTGCCGCGGGATCCTATCAGGCTGTTTCGCCGTCCGTCAGGGCACAGGGCAGGCAGTCGGGCGGCGAGTCGGACGGGTGTCCCGCCCTGATCCATTCGATCAGGTAACGGCAGGCCAGGCATCCGATCTCCTGGAGCGGCTGCCGAATGCTGGTGATCGCCGGCGTGCACAGGGCGCTGATGCCCATGTTGTCGACGCCGATGACGGCCACTTGCCCTGGTACGTCAATCCGGTTCCGGGACAGCGTGCGCATCACGCCCAGCGCCTGCATGTCCGACGCGGCGAAAATGGCGTCCGGCCGCAGGTCGCGTTCTAGCAGCCGGTATGTGACTTGGCTGCCGTCTTCCACAGGGTCGGAGCTATCCAGGACGATCGTGTCCAGGCCGGCGGCCGCCAGCGCAGATTGAAAGCCCTGCAGCCGTTCGCGGTGCAAATGCAAAGTCTGGTCCCCGGCCAGGATGGCGGGGCGGCGGCAGCCTCGGGCAAGGAACCGTTCCGCGGCCAGGCGTCCGGCCAGCGCCTGGTCGACGCAAAAGCAGGGCAGGCGGACGGTCTGCTGGCGCACCACCTGGCACACCGGAAAATCGCGGATCGCCGGAGACCAGTCGAGCGGAGACTGCGATCCGCGGCAGGCCGTCGCGACCAGGATCCCGGCGGCGCCATTTTGCCTGAGCAGCTGGGCCAGGCGAGCTTCCTGTGCGGACGATTCGTGCGAGTGGGACAGCATCAGCTGGTACCCCTGGCGAACGGCCTCCGTCTCCGCACCCAGGGCGACGGCCGGGAAAACGGGGTTCGTGATGTCGGGCACGATCAGGCCGATCATCCTGCTGTTGCCCTCTTTGAGGCTGCGGGCCAGGAAATTGGGACGATAGCCAAGCATCTCAGCCGCCGCGAGGACCCGGTCCCGGGTGGCCGGTTCGACCGGCGTCCTGCCGGAAAGGGCCCGCGAGGCGGTGGAGACGGACACGCCGCTTGAGCGGGCGACATCCTTAAGGGTGGCCGGATGCCTGCCGCTGTCGCGATCAGACATGCTCGGCCACGTCTTTCCCGCTCAGAGAGGGCTTGCCGGCCCGGCCGGCCCGGTAGATCGGCAAATAAACGTCGCTGTCATGGATGACGCAGCCTGCCTGCCCTCCGTCGCGCATGATCTCGGAGCACTTGCCGCAGGAAAGGCAGCATTTCTTCGGGTCCAGGCGCCCTTCTTCGAGCAAATCGGCAGCCAGGGATGGATACGCAAAGGCCTGGCGGCCGAAGCCGGCCAGGTCGCTCCAACCTGACGCGACCAGGCCCGCTGCCGCATCGCCGGCCAGGTGACGCAGCCAGGTCAGGCCTGAGGCCATGAAACGGACGGGCGAGTCGGGCCCCAGCGCGTGTTTCAGCGTGCGGCAGGCCCCCAGCAGCTTGGTCAGATGGTAGAGCGGATGGACGGGCGGCTGGTACGGGCCCGTGTCGTAGGGCCGGTTGACGTGCGGATTGTAGTACGGGTTGCCGCCCGTGATATTGATCAGCGAGACGCCGGCGTCCTTGAGTGCGCGCACCAGCCAGGCCGGTTCGCCAAAATCAGGCTGGCGATGGTCTTCCTGCGTGACCCCCCAACCGTAGGGAACCGGGATCTCATCGTAGGCGTTGAGGCGGACGGCGATATCGATCGGAACCTTGGCTTTGACCGCGCGCACGATGTCCAGCAGCAGGCGGCTGCGGTTTTCGAGCGAACCGCCGTACAGGCCGGAACGGGTGCGTGCCGAAAGCAGCTCGTTGAGCAGGTAGCGGTGGCAGGCCTTGATGTCGACAGCCTGGAAGCCGGCCGCGTGGGCCAGCCGGGCGGCTTGCACATAAGCCGGCACCAGGTTCGCCAGCGCCTCATCCGACAAAACCGTCTGGTCCTGCCCGGGCCTGTCCAGCCAGGGATTGGCCGCGGCCACCAGCGGGCGCGCTTGCCCGTCGGGCTTGGAATAGCGGCCGCTGTGGGTCAGCTGGAGCACTTTATACGGCTTGGATCGGGCTTCCTTATCGATCAGGCGTACCAGGCCGCGAAAATCGTCCAGATTCTGCTCGTGCAGCCAGAGCTGGCGCGGGTTGGCGCGGCCCTCCGGCACGACGGCTGTCGCCTCAACCCAGAGCAGGCCGGCCCCGCCGGCCGCAAAGCGCCGGTAGCGCCGCCATGTCAAGTCATCCGGACGGCCGTCCGCGCTGCCGTCGCAGCCCTCCATGGGCTGAATGGCAATCCGGTTCGGCGCAGATCCGCTTCCGATCGGGCACGGACTGGCCAGAATGGCCATGTCTCCCAGGAGGGGCAGCTCGAGGCCCATCCGGTCAAGGTCATGCTGCAGCTCGGCGGTCGTGTCATATTGGAATCGGCGAAACGGTTCAGTGTGCGTCATTTGGATTTCCTCCCCAATACGCTGGATGTATCCAGTCTAGCACAGCGAGGTTACCGGTGCAATCGTTTGTGCAATCGATTGCAAGATCGTCTTGACCGGTTGCCCGGGAGGTATGGTATGCTGTTTGCATAACCTCAGGTTCTGAAAGGAGTCTGCTATGGTGCCATCCAATCCAGATTCCGGCCTTCCGGCGGGGTGGCTGCGCATCCACCCCGCGGACCATGTCGCCGTCGTACTAAACGAAGGTTTCGGCGTGCCGCCCGGTCACAAGGTTGCCCTGACGGCGCTGAAAGCCGGGCAGCGCATCGTCAAGTATGGCTGGCCGATCGGTGTGGCGTCAGAGCCGATCGAAGCCGGCGCGTGGGTGCACACCCATAACCTGTCGTCCGGCCTGACCGGCGATTTTTCCGATCCTGCGCCGATACCGTCGCCGGACCTGAAGCCGGAGGACGTGTTGCCGGCCAACGGCCTGGCATTTTCCGGTTACCGCCGGCCCGACGGGCGGGTGGGCACCCGCAACGAGCTGTGGGTCATCCCGACGGTCGGCTGTGTCAACCAGCTGGCGGCGCATCTGGCCGAATACGGCAAAAGTCAAAT
>JAAZFW010000023.1 GCA_012511525.1 Clostridiaceae bacterium | reverse complement strand
TCAAGCTGCATCAGCCTGGCAGGATTTTGCGTGCAGCAGGCGATGGTATCTTTCAGCGGCAGGCCAAGACGGATCATCTTGGCCATGACATAGGGCAAGCTGAACGACTTGTCTCGCTTGTAAAGGCCGTTAACCGTCAGGTCCGTCCCGATCAAGTCCGGCTTGAAGCCCTGACGAAGCGCTGCCTCGGCCACTTTGAAAGACAAGTGGTAGCCTGCGTCGCCGACATCGAACAGGACACCGCGCCGCCTGGCCTTGACGGCGGCGTCCAGGACGCGACCATCCGCATCCAGAATGGTATGGCCATGACCGTGCAGGAAATGGGTCAGGACATCGCCCGCATCCAACAGATCCAACACTTCGTCAAGGCCAAACGGCGGGTTCGTACCATGCACCATCAGACCCACGCCGAGTTTTCGAGCCAGTTGCCTGGCCTCGATAAGGGGCTCCAATCCCATGTCCTGCACGGTTTCCCTGCCGACCCTGATTTTTAGGCCGATCAGCCGGTCCGGAAACCGCTCGAAGAGCTGTTGGATCTGGCGCTCCTGAAAATAGCGGGGGTTGATGTTCTCGGGATAGCCGTTCAGGGATGCAAGGCCTGTCGCGCTGACATTCAAGTAGGCTTTGACATGGACCCGCATGTTCGCAAGGTGCGGCAGCAGGCCGGCGGCCGTGCCACTGCCGGCGCTGCCGGCATCGATGGCCGCACCGACACCGGAGGGCAGACAGACTGCGTCGACCGGTACCCCAAGCGATGCCAGGGGTGCCGCGTGCAGGTGGGCGTCGATCAGGGGCGGCACAACATAACAGCCGGCCGCATCCATAACCTGCTGCCCGTCTGTTGCCGACAGGGTCCCCAATGCGGCGATCCGCCCGGAAGCGATGCCGATATCACAACTGAGCGGCTCCTCAGCCTTCGGGTCGAGCAGGTTGCTGTTTTTCACGATCAGGTCGTACATGGTCAAAATCCTCCGTGCGAAAGCATTAGAAAAAGCTGAGCAGAAACGCACCCGTCAAGCCCAGCAGCAGTGTCAAAACACCCCGGATCCGGACGGGCTCCCGGTAGGCGATGGCCGAATACACCCACAGCAGCAGCAAGACGCCGCCGGAAGTTAGGGGGAAAACAACGACACCGGGAACCGTTTCCAGCGACAACATCTGAAAGAGCGATGCCAGTGCTGTCGACAGCCCCACAGCCAGGACAAAGCGGGCCATGAGCCTGGGGTGCGCCGTCCATGTCCTGAACGCCTGCTTGCGCCACTTGAACCCGATGACGACCGACCAGCAGATCAGGGCGGCGAATGCAAAGCCCCAGAACGTGAAGGACGCCGGTTCCGCTTCAGGGAACCGCCAGGACAAGCTGCGCTTGACAATGGTCAGGACACCGTTACTTACGGTCGCCAGCAGGGTTACAATGAACCAGCGGAAAATGTCCTTCTTCAGGCGATTGGGATCAGGATCCTTGTCACGCGGTACGGACAACACTGTTACGCCGGCCATGCAGGCAATGCCGAGCAGAATCGGCAGCGTGAGGGTTTCGCCGCAGAAAAAAATGCTGAACAGAACCGGAAACACCATGTAGAAGTTGTAGAGCAGCTTGGTTGCGCCCATCGGCCCCAGCGCCAGGGCATTCTGGAGCAGGATGATCGTCGCGGCATAGGCGACGCCAAAGCCGGCGGCCAGCAGCATGACAGGGCCTGTGACAAGCTTCACGCCGCCGATCAGGCCTATCACGGCCACCACGACAGTCATCGCCATGGCGTCGAGGAAAACGATGCCTCTGAGTTTGACGGGAAAGGTTTTGCTAAATTCCTTGTTGGCGATGTTTTGGATGCAGTAGAACAGCAAGGCAAATCCCAGGTATATCAAGTGCGGATCCTCCGGATACGTTTATTTTGTCTAAACTGCGGCGTTCAAACCGCCGCGTGCCTGGCCTGGCGGATGAACTCATCCTGCTCCGGTTTGCTGAGATTGACAAAATAAACATTCCAGCCGCAGACACGCACCTGCAAGGCGGCATACTGCTCCGGGTTCTTCTGCGCGTTCACCAGCGTCTGGGCATCGAAGACATTGCCATGGATGGAAAAGCCTCCCTGAGCAAAATAGGTGCGGATCAGGGCCAGCAGCTTATCCAGGCCTTCCGTCCCCTGCACGGCAGACGGATGCAGCAGGATGTCCAGCACGGACCCGTTGGGGAACAAGCTGTGGTCGATTTTCGTAACCGAATCGATCAAGGCCGTCACACCGGCCCGGTCCATGGCCGTCATCGCGCTAAAATTCTTGGATAGCGGTTCGTGGGCTCGCCGCCCGTCCGGCGTCGCGCCCATTTTCATCCCATAAACGTGGTAATGGTCGATCGAGATCATACCTGCCTTGAAAACACCGCCGCGGCCGTTGGGTTGGCCGTTGATCAGATCGGCGGCATATGTCGCCAGCTCAGCGGCAAGCAGATCGGGTTTTGGCCGGTTGTTGCCGTATTTTTCCGGGTACTGGCGCATCTGCAACCGGAGCATCTCCTGACCCGACCAGTTTTGCGCCAGCAGCTCGCGCAAAGCGTAAAGCGACATGATGCGGTCGTCATAGACAATTTTCCCGAGAGCCAGCAGCGAATCGACCAGGCTCGCGATGCACGCGCAATTGACCGAGCTGTTGTTGTAGCGGGCGCCGCCGGCATAGGCGTCCTGGCCCTGCCGCACACACGCCTCGAGTGTGCCCGAAAAGAGCGGCGACGGGTTGATCTCGAGGTAGTGCTGCTCGTATTTGACCACGATGCCGATGGCTTGGCGGATCATGTCGCGCAGATGCTCTTTGACCACTGAGATGAACTGGTCGAAAGTCTGGATCTTCTCAAGCGGCGCTGTCACCGGGCCGACCTGCTGGCCTGTCAGGGGGTCGCGCCCCTGGTTCAGGGCCAGTTCGAACGCCTTGGCCATGTTCACGCCGGCAGTGCCCGTGCAAGGCACTTCGAGACCCATCACGGACGGCTCATAGCAGCCGATCGGGACATACTCCCTGGCTTCCGCTTCCTGCGCATACTGCCGGCAAAGGGCTTCGATCGCTACCGTGTCGTTGATGAAGACGATGCTGCTGTTGCCGCGCCGGATGCAGTCGAGCGCACGTTTCAAGAACATGTCCGGGCTGTCAGGATGGACGCGGATGTGAATTTTGGGATCGAAAATCTCCAGTTCGTCATAGGTTTCCAGGATCAGCCAGGACATATCAGTAATGGCGTCCGTTCCGTCCGGCAGGAGGCCGCCGAGATAAAACGGCTGGTTGAAAGGGGTTTTCCGAGCAAAGATTTTGAACAGAAAGTACTGGATAAACTCCTTCTCCTGCTCGCGGGTATAGCGGTTGCGGGCCAGATCGTCCCGGTAGAAGGGCTCAAGCAGCCGGTCCAGCCCGCCCAGGGAACGGACACGCTCCCCTTCGACCCACTCCTGCAGCTGCCAGAACAGGATCATCAGCTGAATGGCTTCCGGCAAGGTCTCCGGAGCCCGCTCGGTCAACGCCCGCAGGTTGCGGGCCACGTGTGTCAATCTGGCGCTTTGGCTTGTCTTGACCTCAGCTTCGGCCGCCATCCGACGCAGCAAGCCGAGCGTCGCCTCGTAGACGATTTGGGCAGACGCGTAGAACACGGCCTGGTCCGCAGTCAGGATGCCCTCGGCCTGCCTGGCCGCGCGCTCATCCAGGATGCGTTGGAGCAAACCCGGCACGCCAAGCCGCAGTACGGCCTGCCAGTCAGGGCTGGTG
>JAAZFW010000223.1 GCA_012511525.1 Clostridiaceae bacterium | reverse complement strand
GCTTGTGGCCGTGATCACGCGGGCCTGGCGAAATAGATAAGCTGACATGGGCTGCCTCCTCTTGCTGCAATCTGTTCGTCACCAGTATAGTCCCGCGGCTATACCCTGGCAAGCAGATGACAGGAAGCGCCAGTTGTGGTATCATATCTTATAAATTATAATTTATATTATTCGTCATCGGAGTGAGGTTATGAAGCACCTAAGTCTTAAGGAAGTCGCCTACCAGGCCATTCGAGAAAAAATAATGGCCGGGGCCTTTCCGCCCGGAGAAAGGATTCGCGAAGACCAGCTGGCTGCCGAGATTTCGATGAGCCGAACCCCTGTGCGCGAAGCGATCAACCAGCTGGCTGCCGAAGGGCTGGTCAACAACATCCCCCGGCGCGGCATCTATTTGCGCGCCATCAGCACGGAACAGCTCGCCGAACTGCTCGATGTGCGTAAAGCATTGGAAACACTCTCCGTCCGGCGCTGCGCCGAACGATCTGATCAGGATACGATCCAGCGGCTGGAAGCGATCCAGCAAGACTTCGCCCGGGCGCTGGCCGAGCACGACTACGGAGCCTGCAACCAGTTGGACAGCCGTTTCCACCGCGAGATCGCCCGGCTCTCCGGCAACAGCACGCTGGCAAATTTCTTAGCCGACATCGAAGACACCATGCTGATCGCCCGCCAGATTGAAAAACGGACCGACTCGGAACGCAAGAACCAGATCACCCTCGAAGAGCACGCCCGGATTCTGACCTGTATCGCCGATCGCGACGCGGACGGCGCGGTACAGGCTGTCATCGTCAACCTCAACCGCATGCAGCTGAACCTCGAACCCCACCAAGGAAAGGAAGATGCCAAATGAAAGAACCCATGAGCCGTTACATGAATGTTGGACTGATTCACTTTATGGCCTACCCGGATACGATGAAGGGCGAAGGGCCCATCTTGGAGACCGTGCGTAAAATCGCGCTGGACGACTATTTCCAGGTCATCGAGCTGACCTGGATCAAGGACGACGCAACCCGCAAAGCCGTAAGCAAGATGGTGGACACCGCCCATATGCGCGTCGCCTTCGGCGGCCAGCCGATGCTGCTCTCAACCGGTCTCAACATCAACGACCTTGACGAGACAAAACGCCAGGCGGCTGTCGCGCTGCTCAAGCAAGGCATCGACCAGGCAACCGAGTTGGGCGCTTTCGGATTCGCTTTTTTGAGCGGCAAATACGCGGAAGAGACCCGGGAGGAATCGCTGCAGGCGCTGGTGCGCTCAACGTGCGAACTATGCGACTACGCCAAAGAAAAAGGCGACATGATGGTCGTTCACGAAGTCTTCGACTACGACATCGACAAGAAGAGCCTGATCGGGCCGGCCTCCCTTGCCCGGCGCTACGCGGAACTGGTCCGCCGGACACACGACAATTTCGGCCTGATGGCCGACCTGAGCCACTTGCCCCTGCTGCGCGAAACCGCCGAACAGGCGATCGTACCGATCAAGGAATACCTGGTGCACGCCCACATGGGCAATTGCGTGGTGCGCGACGCGTCCTTGCCTGCCTATGGCGACGTCCATCCCCGTTTCGGCTTCCCGAACAGCGAGAACGATGTTGACCAGCTGGTCGATTACCTGCAGATCCTGCTTAAAGTCGGCTACCTGAACCCGGAAAACCCGCCGGTGGT
>JAAZFW010000222.1 GCA_012511525.1 Clostridiaceae bacterium | reverse complement strand
GACTGCGGCCTCTTCCAGGGCTCAGCCCGGGAAGAGCAGCTCAACCAGGGGCCGTTTCCGTTTGAGATGGACGACCTGGATTTCTTGCTGCTGACCCACGCGCACATCGATCACAGCGGCCGGATCCCAAAGCTGTACACACACGGCTATCGCGGCCCGGTCTACGCGACGAAGGCGACTGCGGATTTGTGCCGGATCATGCTGCCGGATTCCGGCCATATCCAGGAATCGGAGCAGGAATGGCAGAACCGCAAGGCCCGCCGGGCCGGGCGCGCCGAGACGACGCCCCTCTACACGATGGAAGACGCGGTCAAGAGCTGCAACTTGTTCAAGCCGGTCAAGTACGACGTCTCCTTCAATCCAGCGCCGGATGTCCGGGTCGTTTTCCGTGATGCCGGCCATATCCTGGGCTCGGCTGTCCTGGAAATCTGGGTCACGGAAGACGGCCAGACCAGCAAGATCGTCTTTTCCGGAGATCTGGGCAACAATGACATGCCCATCCTGCGCGATCCGACCGTCCTGGACGGCGCCGACTACCTGGTGATCGAGTCCACATACGGCGGCCGCAAGCACCCGCGGGCCCAGGATGAAGTGGAACGCTTCGTCACGATCATCAACGAGACGATCGACGGCGGCGGCAACGTCGTCATCCCGTCCTTTGCAGTGGGCCGCACCCAGGAGATCATCTACGAGCTTTTCCGCCAGGAAGAACGTTTCAGGAGCCGGCGCGAGAAATTTTTGCGCACGAAGGTCTACATCGACAGCCCCCTGGCGATTTCCGCGACGGCCGTCTTCCGGCAGAACACCGACTGCTACGATGAGGAAGCACGCCGATACATCGCAGACGGCAAGAATCCGCTCGATTTTCCGGACCTTCATTTTACGCCGAGCGTGGACGAGTCCAAGTGGCTCAACGAAGACCCCGGCAGCAAGATCATCATCTCGGCCAGCGGCATGTGCGACGCCGGACGCATCAAGCACCACCTGAAGCATAACCTCTGGCGGCCTGAATCGACGATCTTGTTTGTCGGTTACCAGGCGGAAGGAACCTTGGGGCGGCGCATCGTCGAAGGGGCCGACAAGGTCCGCGTGTTCGGCGACGAGATCGTCGTGCGCGCCCGGGTTGAATCGATCGAGGGCTTTTCCGGGCATGCCGATTGCGACGGCCTGATCAACTGGATCGCCGCCATGCGCCACAAACCGGCCCAGATCCTGCTGGTCCACGGCGAGACAGAATCGCTGGAGACTTTTGCGGAGACGATCGGGCGCCGGTTCGGCCTCGAGACCCATATTGCCAGTCTCAACGAAACGGTCACGCTTGGCCTGCCGGTCGCGCATCGCCGTATCGTGCCGGAACGGCTGCGCGACCCGCGCATGGTTCTGGCGACCTATGCCCTGGATACCCTGCAGGCCGACTTCATTTCCGCGATGGAGCAGTTCAAGCAGGAAGTCGCCCGGGCGAAAACCCAAGAAGAGCTGGAGGCGCTGCTGGCCGTGCTCCCGACGCGCATCGCCGCGACAGCCGGCGAGCTGGTCGAAAGCCACGCGCTGCCTGAAGGCTGATTTTTTGATCTTTATTCCATGGAAGGAGTCCCGTTGTGTTTGTTGTAGGTCTGAACGTATCTGAAGCCCCGAACCTGCTGCCGTCTTTCTGGCAGGACACCTTTTTATCCCGAACCGTGCTGGGCAATGCGGTCTGGAACTGGCTGATCGCCTGCGCGATTGTCCTGGCCGCCCTGGCCTTGAGGCGGCCTGTCAGCCGCCTTGCGGAGCTGATCGGCAAAAAGGCCCTGAGCCGGGACCAAGAGACAGGCGCCGCCATGGCGGCGGCCCTGGCCCCTGCCGTCCGCCTCCTGGTCGTCCTGATCGGGCTCAGCCTGGCCCTCCAGTCCGGCCTGCTGGCTTATTCAGAGAAAGTCGGCCTCTTCTTCCAGCATGTGATCGACACCTTGAAGGCGGTCGTCCTCTGTCTGGCCCTGGCCGGCGTCGGCGTCAGCCTGCTCGAGAACAGCACCCGCAAAGCAAAAGCCGACGGCAACAAGCAGACGGTGACCATGCACGTCTTTTACCGGCGGGCAATTCAGGTGGCGGCGATCGTGATCGGGGTTTTCATCGGGCTCAGGGTATGGGGATTTGATATCTCCGGCCTTTTGGCCGGCCTTGGCATCGGCGGACTGGCGCTGTCGCTGGCGGCGCAGGATACGTTCTCCAACTTGCTCGGCGGCCTGACAATCATGACGGATCACGCCTTCAGCATCGGCGATGTCATCACGACGCCGGATGTCGAGGGCATCGTCGAGGATATCGGCTTTCGCTCCACCAAAGTACGCACCTTCACCCAGATGCAAGTGACCGTCCCCAACTCGCGGCTGAGCAGCAACACCGTGACCAACCTGTCCCGGGTCATCAAGCGCCGCATTCGCTTCAGCATCAGCCTGGAGTACGGCACGACGCCGGACCAGATCCGCAGCCTGATCGAAAAGCTGAAGACCCGTATGGCCGCCCGGGAGCACCTGATTCCGGAGAACACGATCATCGCCCTGGAGAAATTCAGCGCCAGCTCGATCGACGTGCTGTTCCAGTGCTTCACGAAGACGCTGGACTTTATCCAGTATCTCAAGGAGCAAGAAGATATCCTGCTCGAGATCATGGAGGTCATGGAACAGGAAAAGCTGTCATTCGCCTTCTCCGCCCTGACCGTGCATCTCAACGATTTGTCCCGGCAGCGCGAGACGATCGAGCAAGCCCAGCCCGGTGTGCCGGTAAAAGACTGACCTTATTCCTGGGAGAAAAAAGTCCGCAGCACCACCAGCATGGCGGCGTGGTCGGCGACACCGCCGGTTTCGCAGATCGAGTGCATCGCCCAGATCGGATTGCCGACATCGACAGATGGAATCGGCAGATGCTCGGTCAAAACCGGTCCGACAGTCGAGCCGCCGCGCAAATCACTGCGGTTGACAAACGTCTGACAGGGAACGCCAGCCTGGCTGCAGAGGGCCTGGAAGGCGGCGGCCGTGGCCGCGTCCGACGTGTAGGAGCGGTTGGCCGCCCGCTTGATCACCGGTCCGCCGTTGATGTGCGGTCGGTTGGTGGCGTCCGCAAATTCGCTGAAATTGGGATGGACGGCGTGGGCCTGGTCGGCGGATACCAAAAATGAACGTTCCAGCATGCCGAAAAAATCGCGGCGGCTCCCGCCCAGGCTCAGCACGATTTTTTCCAGCAGGTCGCGCAAGAACAGCGACTGCGCACCCTGGCGGGTCTGGCTGCCGACTTCTTCGTGATCGAAGCAGGCGACGACGCTGACGCCGCTTTTTGTGTCCGCGCCTGCCAGCGCCGACGCGGCCGCGTAAGCCAGGCCGAGGTTGTCCAGCCGCGGGGCTGCGATCAGCTCATCCTCGAGGCCAAGAAACGTGCCCGGCGCGGTGTCGTGCAAGAACAGGTCGTAGTCCAGAATGGCTTCGGGTGCGACATCCAGCGCTTCGGCCAGCAGGCGTTCGAGCAGCTTGTCGGGCCGGTTATCCGCCAGCCCGATCACGGGCAGCAGCATTTTTTGCGGTTCAACCTTGGTGCCGTCGTTGGCGGTCCGGTTCATGTGAATGGCGACGTTTGGGATAATCAGCAGAGGGCGCTCCAGGCTGACCAGCCGGGTTTCCGGTTTCAGGGGGCGGCTGCCGGCCAGAACTACACGGCCGGCCAGCGCCAGCGGCCGGTCAAACCAGGTGTGCATCAGCGGCCCGCCATAGACCTCGGTCGACAGCTTGAGGCAACCTTCGCTGAGCACGACGCTGTTCGGCTTGACCAGCAAACCGGGCGAATCGTTGTGCGCGCCGACCAGGCGGAAGCCGCCGTCCAGCGGATTTTGGCCTACGCTGAACGCAAAAAGGGCCGAACCATGGCAAACCAGGCACCGATCGCCGGATTGCAGCGGCTTTTGACTGTCGTAAGGCCGGAAACCGGACTGGCTGAGCAAGCCGGCGAGCTGTTGCGCCGCCTGCCAGGCGGTCGGGCTCAGCCGGATGAAGGCCAGCAGCTCTTCGGCTTGCCGGCGCGAGGACAGGTCGGATTGGGTCGTGTCTTTCACGCTAAACCTCTTTCAGGCGTCGAACAGGTCCGCGGCCGGGATCTCGAGAAGCCGGGCCAGGTCGAACAGGCGCTCCATCGCCATGGCGTGCTCGCCGCGCTCGTAATGCTCGATCTGGGTCAGGGAAGAACCGGTCAGCTGGGCCAGCTGGGACTGGCTGAATCCTTTCGCTTCGCGGGCCGCGCGCAGGCGAAGCCCCATGCCGCGCGTGATCCAGACACTTTCAGGTGTTTGCTCGCTCATGGCGTCCGCTCCTTTCGGGATCTTCTTCTCATTATCTTGTGCGGCCTGCCGCTATCTGTCAAGGGGAACGCCGTCAGAGCAACTGGCGATGCCGGCGGAACATCCCGGGAGTCTGGCCGGTCAGGCTGCGGAAGATCCTCGAAAAATAAGACGGGCTTTCAAACCCGCAGGCCGGGGCAACCTCGCTGACCGGCATGCGGGTGGTCAGGAGCAGTTCGCGGGCCTGCTCGATGCGCACCCGGGTCAAGTAGGCCAGCGGTGTCATGGTGACGGCACGGGTGAACTGGCGGTGAAAGTGGTACGGGCTGAGATTGACCGCCGCGGCGATATCGGTCAGTTGGACAGGTTCACCGTAATGCGCCGCGATGTAGTCCATGGCGCGCGTCACGGTATCCGTGAGCCGGGGCGAACCGCGCAGGACGTTTTGCTGGATCGCGTCCTTGTACAGCAGACCGAGCAATTCGAGCGATTTGCTTTTCAGCAGCAGTTCCGAGCCGGGCTGGGGGTTGATCCACAGCCGCAGCATCTCGTCGAGCAGCCGCGTGTAGGGTTCGGGCGACGAAACGGACATGAAACAGGGGATCGCGTCCAGGTACGTGTTGTGAAAGTGCGGCTGGAACGCACCTTTTTCCGGCAACTTGCCGTCCAGGGCGAGGCGCATGGCGTAGCATTCGTAGTGGACATGGCTCCAGACCACCTGGCCGGGCCGGTGAAAACGGACATCGCCCCTGGAGATCGGGTACTGGCAGTCGTCGACGACGGCGACGCCGCCGGTCTGGGTGAAGAACTCGATTTCATACAACTGGACGACACGCGGTTGGGTGTAGCGGTCAAAAGACAGCTGGCCCTTGCGGGTGAGGGAATTATGCAGCGACATGACCGAAATGGCAGGCGACAGGCGCTCGAGCGGCAGATCCACGTCAGCCAAGCTGGGAACAGGCAGTTCGATGGACGGACTGGCACTAAGGTGGAAACGGCGGCCGTCACCGGACGGCGACGGGGATTCCCGATTGACGCAATCGTGCATGTTTGTGATTCTCCCAGTTTTCGTGTTTCGATCAAGACAGCAAGATCTAACCACAGATCGGCAATAATAAAGCTTTTAAACAGCAAGATCATAGCATATCTTTAGGGTATGAACAAGACCGCCGCACCCGGCGGGCGCGCCGGGCGCAAAGACTCAATTCGAGGTGATAACATGAAGGAAATGCTGAGGGACTATGCGCGCAGCATCGGTCTCACCCTGTTCGGTGTCGCGTCTGCCGAACGCTTCGACGGGTTGCCCAAGAATGTCCATCCGGCGTCCATCCTGCCGGAGGTCCGTTCGGTCATTGTGATCGGGGCGGACATTCCGCGCGGCAACTACCGCGGTGTGGAAGAGGGGACGCTCTGGAACTTCGCCAGCAAGTACCTCGACCAGCGCCTGGTGCTCGATATGGCCCGTACCATCGAGCAGCAGACGCATTTCGAGGCCGTGCCCTACCTGGCCCACTTTCCCAAGGTAGCCCCGCGCAGCCGCCCGGTCGCTCCGGACCGTCCCATGTACAACGTGACCATAAACCTGGAGTACGCGGCCGTGGCCGCCGGCTTGGGCGAAATCAGCCTGCTCGGCCAGCTGCTGACGCCGCAGTACGGCAACCGCAACGCCCTGGGTGTGATCCTGACCGAACTCGAGCTGGAACCGGACCCCATCTTTGCCGGCACGCTTTGCGACGGCCTGGCCTGTGGCGAATGCATCGCCGTTTGCCCGGCCCGCTCGATCAACCCAGACAAGACGGTGACCATCGACATCTGCGGCCGCCAGACGGTCCTGGCCGAGATCAACTACAACTTGTGCCGCCTCTGCCCCAACGGCGCGGCCCCGGACTTTATCAACAAAGTGGGCCAGGAGGAGCTGATGGTCGAATTCTCGGGCAATCAGCCCAAGATCGTCGAGACATCAACCGCCCTGACGCGCCGGAACGTGCCCAATATCGCCACCGCCGTCTGCGCCCGGACTTGCCTGAACCACCTGGAAAAGACAGGCCGCCTGACGCAGAAATATGTCAACCCGTTCCGGGACGGCGAACCGTGGCGGCTTGAAACGTGGGAAAGATAGGGGGAACACGAGATATGTTAACCAGTGAAATGGTCAAAAAAGTCGCCCGCGAAGCGGGCGCCGACCTGGTCGGCATCGCGCCGCTGTCACGCCTGATGCAGGCGCCTCCCGAGACGCATCCGCTCAACATCTATCCGAAGACGAAATCGGTCGTCGTGCTGGCCGGACGCATCCTGGAAGGTTCGTACAAGGGCATTCGCGAAAACGCCGACTGGTCGACGTACTGGATCTACGGCTACGGCACCGGGATCTACGGTCCGCTCGGCAACGCCATGCGCATGACGCGCCAGTTCGTCGAGTCCCACGGCTACGAAACCGTCGTGTCGCCCGGCGGCCACACCTTCCTGCCCCATGAGGCCCCGCCGCACCGTCCGCCGGTCGCCGAGGGCAAAATGCCGTCCAACGTCGTGCTGCACATGCGCATCACGGCCGCGGCCGCCGGCCTGGGCGAACTGGGCTGGTCCAAGGTGTTCCTGACCCCCGAGTTCGGTCCGCGCCAGCGTTTCGAAATGTTCCTGACCGACGCCGAGCTGGAACCGGATCCGCTGCTGCAGCGCAGCATCTGCGACCGCTGCCTGCACTGCGTGCGCGACTGCCCCGGCCATGCCCTGTACAGCAAACAAAAGAAGGTGTCGGTCAAAATCGAAGACCGCGTCTTCGAATGGGGCGATGTCGACCTGGGCAAGTGCAAGCTGACCCACTGGGGCCTGAATGAACTGGCCTCGCCTTTCGTCAAGAAGGACATGCCCGGCTTCAAGATGAACATCGACGAGCAGACCATGGGCTGGTTCGAGGCGATCAACTTCGGCCGTTCGCTGTCCCAGCGCTCGCGTTACCTGTCGACGGTCGCCAACGGATTCGACGAACTGGGCCAGGGCGGCCGTCCCGGCAGCATCTGCGGCGCATACGGCTGCATCCAGTCCTGCTACATGCATCTCAAGCAGACCGGCCGGATCGGCAAGGACAAGCGGGCCTATTACCTGCAAAAGGATGACAGCGCTAAGGGGGATGAGAACCATGTTGAGTAAGCAAGAGCTGCTGGCTTATGCCAAAAAGAGCGGCATCGACGCCGTCGGCGTCGCACCAGCCGAGCGTTACAGTGATGTTGAACCGCAGCGCAATCCGCTCTCGATCTTCCCCCAGGCCCGTTCGATCGTCCTGTGCGCCCGGGAGATCCCGCGCGGCGTGTTCCGCGGCACCGAGGAGGGCACGCTCTGGACCCGCGCCGGCCGCCTGATCGAGGCCCATTACATGTACACGCTGGCCCGTTTCCTGGAGGATGAGGGCGG
>JAAZFW010000221.1 GCA_012511525.1 Clostridiaceae bacterium | reverse complement strand
GGCGTCGATCCTTTCGTCTATGCGTCGACTTTTTGGATCTTCGACCAGATCCGCCGGGTCGGCGGCCTGGGTATTTTCTGTCACCCCTACTGGCTGTCCTACAGCCCGGACCAGGCCCAGGCCGCCTACATCAGCGAGGCGCTGACCAGCTGCCTGCTCGAGCGCCGGCCTTTCGACGCCCTCGAGCTGCTGGGCGGTTACCACCGCCACGAGGTTGAGGCCAACATCCTGCAGGTCACCCGCTACAGCGCCGAACTGGCCCGGGGCCTGCCGCTCCCGATCGTCGGGGTCAGCGATGCCCACGGCTGCGAAACAGGCAAGCTGTTCGGCTGGTACTATACGGTCGTGTTCGCCCGCAGCCTTGACCTGCCGGACCTGATCGGGGCGGTTAAGGACAGTTTTTCCGTCGCGGTTGAGGCGCTGCCCGGTGAGACCGTGCGCGTCTACGGGCCGTTCAGGCTGGTCAAGCTGGCCCTCTTTTTGCTGCGCGAGGTGTTTCCCGAGCACGATCGGCTGTGTGCGGGCGAAGGCAGCCTGATGCAAAGCTGGATCGGCGAGCACCCGGACGGGCAGGCGACGGACCGGCAAGAGATCCTCGCCCGGCTGCAGCAGGCGCAGGGCCGGTGCGCCGCCTGGCTGGACCAGGTCTTCGCACGCCCATGATCGTCTCAGCCAGCCGCCGCACCGACATCCCGGCGTTTTTTGCCGACTGGTTTTTGCGCCGGCTATCGGCCGGAGCGGTCACGGTTTGCAACCCCATGAACCCGGCTCAGCAGCGCGAGGTTGCCCTCACGCGCGAGGCGGTCGACGCGTTTGTCTTCTGGAGCAAGAACCCGCGTCCTTTCTTCGCCGCCCTGGACCGGCTCGACGCGGCCGGATACCCTTATTACTTCCAGTTCACGCTCAATGCGTACCCAACCCTGCTCGAACCGCACGTACCTGCCCTTGCCGACCGGCTGGACACCTTTCGCCAGTTGGTCGAGCGAATCGGGCCGGGCCGGATCGTCTGGCGCTATGACCCGATCGTGCTGACTGGCGAACTGACCGAAGACTGGCATCAGATGCAGTTTGCGTCGCTGTGCAGCCAACTGGCCGGCCTGACACAAAGCTGTGTCTTTTCGTTTTACACCCCGTACCGCAAAACCTTGCGCCCGATGGCCCGGATCGGGGCCCTGCAGCCTGACGACGACCGGAAACGGGACCTGATCGCCCGCCTGGCGCCGATCGCCGGAGCGGCGGGCGTCGGACTGGAGGCCTGCTGCAGCGCAGTAGACTGGCAGGACCTGCCGGTGCGCCCGGCGGCCTGCATCGATCCAATACGTTTGACTCGCATCGCGGACCGGCCGATGTCCCTCAAGCCTGACCGCAGCCAGCGGCCCGGCTGCCGCTGCGTCCAGGCCGTCGACATCGGCCGGTACCGCACTTGCCGCCACGGCTGCCGCTATTGTTACGCCGGCTGTGCCGGTGACTGAGACAGAGGAGGTTAAATCGGATGAAGCGTCATTTTCGTCCCCGCTGGCACTACACGCCGCCTGCCGGCTGGATCAACGACCCGAACGGCCTTTGCATGGTCGGCGAAACCTACCACCTGTTTGCGCAGCACCACCCCGACGGCACCGACTGGGGCCCGATGCACTGGGCCCACGCGACCAGTCGCGACCTGCTGCACTGGCAGCACCAGCCGATCGCCCTGGCTCCGGACGAGTACGGCATGGCCTTTTCGGGCGGCGCCGTCCTGGACAAGGCGAATACATCCGGGTTCGCCGGACCCGGCGCCGACCCGGCCATGGTCCTGATGTACTGCCAGAGCGGCCGCGTTCAGCAGCAGGGGATCGCCTGGAGCACCGATTACACCCATTTTCAGCCGTATGACAAGAATCCGGTCATTCCCAACGGCGGCCTGCGGGATTTCCGTGACCCCAAGCCGTTCTGGAACCCGATGCTCAAGTGCTGGGGCTGCGTGGTGGCATCCGGCGACCACATCGACTTTTACCGGTCCGACGACCTGAAGCGCTGGCACTGGACCAACGCCTTCGGTCCGGCCGGAAACCTGCCCGGCGTCTGGGAATGCCCGGATTTTTTCGCCCTGCCATCACCAGACGGCCAACTCAAGTGGGTGCTGGTGGTCAGCATGGGGCGCGCCAAAGAAGACGGAGGATCCTGCACGCAGTATTTCCTCGGTTCGTTTGACGGAACAGCGTTCTTGGCGGATCCGACGGGGGAGACACGGCTGGTCGACCCGGGTTTTGACAACTATGCGGCGATCACGTTCGAAAACGCCCCGGAGCGGATTCAGATCGGCTGGGCGAGCAACTGGACGTATGCCGGCCTGACGCCGACAGGCAGCTATCGCGGCGCCATGACGCTGCCGCGTATCCTGTCGCTGCGCCAGACACCGTCCGGCTTGCGGTTGGCTGCCCAACCCTGCCAAGCCCTGGATCTGCTGTTGAAACCAGCCGCCCGACTGGAAGCAGGCGAGAAAGATCGTTCCCTGTCCTTGACGACCGAGTCTTTCGGGATCCGGCTGACCGGAAAGGGACCCGTATCGGTCAGCCTGGCCAACGACGCCGGCGAACGGCTGTGCTTCGGCCTGACGGATCCGGACACCTTTTTTCTCGACCGCAGCCAGGCTTCGCTGTTGCGCTTCTCCGACTGGTACGACCGGCCGCTTTTCCAGCAGCTGCGCGTACCCCGACGGGTATCCGGGCCGTACGACATGACGTTTTATTTTGATGTCAGCATCTGCGACTGGTTCGCCGATGCCGGCCTGCTCGCGGTGACGTCGGCGGTCTATCCGGCCAGCCCCTACACCCGGCTGGAGGTCGACGGCGATGCCGTGCTGACCCTTCTGATCTGACAAACCGGGCGCTTTGGGTCTATAATACGGGAAAGATGGCTCCAAGGAGGTCCTCATGAAAATTTCGTTTCTGGGCGCTGCCCGCACCGTGACCGGGTCCTGTTACCTGGTTGAGACCGAAAACACATCCTTTCTGGTCGACTGCGGCCTCTTCCAGGGCTCAGCCCGGGAAGAGCAGCTCAACCAGGGGCCGTTTCCGTTTGAGATGGACGACCTGGATTTCTTGCTGCTGACCCACGCGCACATCGATCACAGCGGCCGGATCC
>JAAZFW010000022.1 GCA_012511525.1 Clostridiaceae bacterium | reverse complement strand
GTCCGATCAAGGTCGACCAGGTGGCCATCGGCAGCTGCACCAACTCGTCGTTCATGGACATGATGAAGACCGCCGCCATCCTGCGCGGCAAGACCGTGCACCCGGATGTCTCGCTGGTCATCGCGCCAGGGTCGCGCCAGGTCCTGACCATGCTGGCCGAAAATGGCGCCCTGGCCGACATGATCGCCGCCGGCGCACGCATCCTCGAATCGGCCTGCGGCCCTTGCATCGGCATGGGCCAGGCGCCGCGCACCGACGCCGTCTCGCTTCGGACCAACAACCGCAACTTCTACGGCCGTTCCGGCACCGCTTCGGCCCAGGTCTACCTGGTCAGCCCGGAAGTGGCAGCGGCCAGCGCCCTGACCGGCGTCCTGACCGACCCGCGCGACAGCGGCACGGCGCCGGTTGTCGCGATGCCGGATCATTTCTTTGTCAACGACAACATGATCATCGATCCGGCACCCGCGGGCGAGGACGTTCCGGTCGTGCGCGGGCCGAACATCCAGCCGTTCCCGGTCAACCGGCCGCTGCAGGGCGATTTGGCCGGCAAGGCCCTGATCAAGGTCGAGGACAACATCACGACCGACCACATCATGCCGTCCAATGCCAAGCTGCTGCCCTTCAGGTCCAACATTCCCTACCTGGCCGATTTTTGCCTGACGCCCTGCGATCCCAAATTCCCCGCGCGCGCCAAGGCGAATGGCGGCGGGTTTATCATCGCCGGGACCAACTACGGCCAGGGATCCAGCCGCGAACACGCGGCCCTGGCGCCGCTGCAGCTGGGCGTCAAGGCGGTGCTGGCCAAGTCCTTTGCCCGTATCCACATGGCCAACCTGATCAACAACGGCATCTTGCCCTTGTCTTTTGCCCGTCCCGAAGACTATGACGGAATCGGCGACCTGGACGATCTGGTGATCGAGCAGGTGGCGGAGCAGCTGGAAAAGCTGGTCCGCGGCGAGCCGCTGCTGGTCAAAAACCTGACCCGGGACACCGTCATCAGCTGTGAGCTGCCGCTCTCGCGGCGCCAGGCGGATGTGCTGCTGGCCGGCGGGCTGCTTAACCATACGCGGCGGGCCACGTGAGCCGACAGGCGAAATGAGGCGGCGAGCATGGCATTAAAAGGCATCCGGCAGCGCGGCGGGCTGCGTCTTCGCGTCTACCACCAGCTCAGGGACTGGATCTTGCAGGGGCATTACCAGAACGGGATGGCCTTGACCGAGGCACGCGTCTCGCAGGAACTCGGCGTCAGCCGGACGCCGGTCCGGGAAGCGTTCAGCCAGCTGGAGCTGGACGGCCTGGTCGTCTCCAGCCCCAACCGCTCGGTGATCGTGCAGCGATTCACCGACCAGGACATCCTTGACCTTTACGAAGTGCGCAGCCGGATGGAAAGCCTGGCCTCGGCCCGGGCCGCACTCAACATGACCGACAGCCAGCGCACGGAACTGGAACGTATTTTCGAAGCAGAAGTGGCTTTGACCCGGGACAAGCCGGACAACCTGTCCGGCCTGCAGGATCTGGACGCGGCGTTTCACGACCAGGTTTTTGCCGGCAGCGGCAGCAAGATCCTGCATAAGATCCTCGCTCCGATCAACGTTCAGACCCGCGAGGCGAGACTGGTTTCCCTGTCCGGTTCCGGCCGGTGCCACGGCCAGCTCGAGGAGCATGCCGCAATCGTGGACGCGATCCGCAAGCGGGACAGCCGCCTGGCCGAGCAGGCGATGCGCCGCCATATCGCCAGGGCCAAGGACAGCTACCGGACCGTTACGCACCTACAGGAGGATAACCGATGGACGAAAACACCAGAACAGCCCTAATTATGCAGCTGGCTGCCGACTCGGCGGCCAAGAGCCGCATCGACCCGGCTCTTTACGGACGTTACAGCGTCAAACGCGGGCTGCGCAACGACGACGGAACCGGCGTCCTGGTCGGACTGACCGAAGTCGGCGAGGTCTTTTCCTACATCATGGACGACGCCGACCGGATTCCGGTCGAAGGCCGCCTGTTCTACCGCGGCATTGAGATTTCCGAACTGGTCACCGGGTTTTACGAAGACAAGCGTTTCGGATTCGAGGAGACAGCCTACCTGCTGCTGTTCGGCGAGCTGCCAACGGCCGGTCAGCTGAGCCTGTTCGAGGATCTCCTGGCCAGCTACCGCAACCTGCCGGACAATTTCACCGAGGACATGATCCTCAAGGCGCCCAGCCCGGACATCATGAACAAGCTGGCCCGCACGGTGCTGGCCCTGTATCCCTATGACAGCGATCCGGAGAACCTGGCGATCGAGAACGTGCTGCGCCAGTGCATCCAGCTGATTGCCCGTTTCCCGATCCTGATCTCCCAGGCCTACATGGCCAAGCGCCACTATGTCGACAAGCAGAGTTTGTTCCTGCACACGCCCAAGCCGCAGTTTACGACGGCAGAGAACATCCTGGCCCTGATCCGGCCCGACGGCCAGTTCACCGACTTGGAGGCGAGGATCCTCGACCTGG
>JAAZFW010000220.1 GCA_012511525.1 Clostridiaceae bacterium | reverse complement strand
CATGCATGCGATCGGCTACCCCAAGCCGCTGACCGTCTCGGCCGTCGCCACCGACTACTTCGGCAAAAACCCTAAATACTGGCCCGACCCGGATAACTTCAATGTCGACGACTTCTCCGTCGCGCTGGTCCGCCTCGAAGGTGACATCACCTTCATCTTCAAGCAGTCCTGGGCGATGCACGCCGATTCGCTCGGTGATACGCTCTGGCTGGGAACGGAAGGCGGCATCAAGGTGATCAACAGCTTCGACTACGCCAACAAGCCATCCCGCGTGATGCATTTCACCGATGTCAACGGCATGCAGACGGACAGCTACGTCCTGCCGTCCAACATGTACAACGCCTACGCCGGTCCCAAGGAAGTCGACATCTTCGCAGCCAAGGTCCGCGCCTACTGCGATGCGGTCCTGACTGGTGGCCCGGCGCCGATTCCGGGCGAGGAGATCCTCTACAACCAGGCGATCTGCGACGGTATCTACCGGTCGGCCAAGCTGAAACGCGAGATTGAAATCGAGATTCCCGCGATCTGAAAGGAGATTTTCCATGATCCGAATTGCGATGTTATCCAAATGGCATGTCCACGCGGCCGGCTACGCCAGCCAGATCCAGAAAGCCGAAGATGCCTCGATCACGTGCGTCTGGGACGATGACGCCGCGCGCGGCCAGGCCTGGGCGAAGGAGCTATCCGTCGATTTCGAGCCGGACCTCGACCAACTGCTGGCCCGCGAGGACGTCGATGCCGTCGTCGTCGACACACCGACCAGCGACCACGCCCGGGTGATGGTTGCCGCAGCCAGGGCGGGCAAGCACATTTTCACGGAAAAGGCGATGGCGCCGACCCTGGCCGAATGCCGTCAGATTTCCGCCGCCATCGCCGAACAGCAGGTCAAGTTTTGTATTTCCTTCCCCAACTTGACCACATCGCTGGCGCAATTCGCCCGCAAGGCGATTGATAACGGCCTTTTGGGCCGCATCCATTATTTCCGCATGCGCACGGCCCATGCCGGGGCCTTGATGGGCTGGCTGCCCGACTACTGGTATGACGTAACCAAGTCCGGCGGCGGGGCCATGATGGACCTGGGCTGCCATCCGATGTACACCGCGTCCTACCTGTTGGGCAAGCCGGCCCGGATCGCCTCCGTCTTCAACACCACTTGCAGTCCGCCGCCGGGGGAAGATAACGCCGTATCCGTCGTCGAATTCGCCAACAAGGCCATTGCCGTGCTGGAGACCTCCTTCGTCTCGCCCTGGTCGGCCAACTGCTTCGAGCTTTTGGGCACCGAAGGCGCCATCGTCGCCGTGGACGGCCAGGTGAAATACCGCAGCAAGAAGCTATCTGCGGACGGCTGGATCATTCCGGACAAGCTGCCGGATGCCACCCCGATGGCGATGCGGCTCTGGCTGGACGGTATCAGCAAGGGCACGCCGATCCCTTTCGGCACGCAGCAAGGCGAGGCGCTGACCGAACTATTGGAAAACGCCTACCGCTCGCACGACAGCCAGAGCATCGTCGCGATCGATTAGTTTTTTTCAGAGCAGAACTTTAACGACCACCTTGCGCACCGGTTCCGGCTGGCCGACGGCCATGCAGGGCCGGTGCGCGTCTTCTGGCCAGAAAACGGCAAAATCGCCGGCGCTGAGCAGCAGTTCATCCCCCTGGACCACATCCAGGAAAAGGACATCCTGCTCGGCACTGTAGGGCTGCGAAACCGCATGACCCTCGATGGCGGCACAGCCGATCCGTTCCTGCCCGGCGACGATCACCTGGATGTCGATATAGCGGCGGTGCGCCTCCCACTTGCCCTCTGCCAGCGGCCGTGTCTGGTACCCGCTGGCGGTCGCATAGATCCGATCGCCGTCGATGACGTGCCGGCCGGTTTCGAGCGTGGCCAAATTGGCTGCAGCCAGGAAATCGATCGCCTGGTCCAAGCGTGGGCTCAGACCGCGGTACCGTTCGATCCGGTTCAAGGTGTCCTTGATCATATATGGCATCCTCCGCAACATAAACGCTTGTTTCCTGTTTATCATAGCACGAACGTGAAAAACCCGACAGATGGTCGCGAGAACCCAGGCGCGGTTTGACAGATTCCCGGCGCATTCCTACAATGGCAGTGAAGGAAGGTGATTCCATGAACACGCTGTCTTCGCGAAAAAGCAGTGCCTGGACCATCCTGCTCGTCCTGGTCACCCTGGCCTCCCTGGTTCCTGCTCTTTTCAGCCTCATCCTCTCCCTGAT
>JAAZFW010000219.1 GCA_012511525.1 Clostridiaceae bacterium | reverse complement strand
TCTTTCCACTTTCTTCGTATTCTTTGTAAGCTGCATGATACACTGCAACATCATACTCTTCTTCGATTTTTTCGAATAGAGCCTTTTTAAACGCCTCTGCTAACGAATATGAATGGATTTTGGCGTACCTTTCAGCTAAAGCCCGCTCGTCTTCTGTTAATCTTATTGAAAAAGCCATACCATCACCTCCTTTGCAGTACATTGTACTTCAAAGGAGAGAGCCTGTCAACACCAATTGTACAGAGTTCCTAAATCTCAACACCAAAAGCCGGGGCTCTTTTTCGCGGATGCTGCCTTACAGCGTGACGGTAAAGGTGTCAAAGCTGTTCTTGGCCAGGTGCAGCTGCCGGGTCGCGCGCTGGCCTTCCCGTTCGACCGAGATCGTGTAGTCGCCGTAAAAGCCCTTGAAATAGGCATAGTCCTCGCTTGTCTCCAGGTCCAGATTCGTCTGCCACTCTTTCTGGATCAGGTTCTCGAGCACCTGGTAGGACGGCTTGGGGGAGAAATCGCTGCGCAGCAGGCCGCCGCGGTAGACATCCTCGGCCCAGCCGTCCTGGACGATGGCGCAGTTGTCGCCGAGGTTCCAGTAGACGATCGCCTCGACATCCGGCTGGCTGAACCAGATGCGGTAGAGGTTGTACAGCGCTTCGGCCTGGATGTCGTCACCGTTGTCGCCGTAGCCGGGAACCGTGATCTCCGTGATCTGCAGCGGGCGCTGCAAGCGGCTGTAGCCGTCCATGACGCGGTAGAGGTGGGACGGGTTGAAGACCAGGCCGGCGCCGTCGCCGAGCTTGTCCTGGGGTACGAACAGGTGGTACTGCATCCCGATCTTGTCGATCCGGCAGCCCTGGTGCAGCAGGTTTTCGATCTGCATGTAGAATGGAGACAGGCTGTCCTTGAACTTGGTCCAGACGGAGGTTGTCTCGTTCAAGACCAGCGGACTGAGACGGAAATAGCGGTCAGCCTGGCGGAACGTCCAGGCGACGTAGTCGCCGTCCAGCGGCACGCCGTTGCGGTAGTGGCTGGAGCTCCGGTTGGGCTCTTCACGCAGCAACGGCACTTCGGTCGATTCGTTGACACAGTCGAAGCAGTCCAGGACGCCGTCGTAGCGCTTGGCGATTCTCTCCAGGCGCCGTACCAGGTAGGGCTTCATCGCCGCGTAGCTCTGCGGCAGCCAGTCCGGCAGCATCAAGGCCCAGAAGAGCGGATGGCCCTTGACCCGGATGTTGTGCTGGCGGCAAAACGCCAGCACCTGCTCCGGCGGCGGCCGGCGGTCGATGAAGGGGCTGTCGGTCTCAAAGCGCATCTTGCCTTCTTCCGGCTCGAACGTGTTCCAGTAGAAGGGGGTTATGGCGTAGTTGAACAAATGGGTAAATGCGTCGGCATAGCGCTGGTTGTCCGTGTCGTTGTCAAAGCAGCCCAGCTTGAAGATGTTGGCGCCGAACTTGAACGCGTGGGCGGTCTGGCGCACCGCTATTTTGGCTCCGCGCACCGGCCGGCCCTGCTGGTCGCGCAGATCCAGCCGGCAAAAGCCTTTGCGGTGGCTCTCAATACCCAGGTGGATACGGTCCTCCATCAGGTCTTTCTGTTCGTCGAAATGGCGGAACAAGACATCGCGATCGAGCTTGGCCATGGGATCTCCCTCCCTTTTTGGCGCCGGGTCAGAGCGCCGACTGTGTCGCGTCGCCACTGTCCTTGCGGGCCGCTTCGTATTCGCCCGACCAGTCCAGGTCGCGATACGGCTCGCCGCGCGCATCGGAGCGGATGAACGCGGTCAGCAGATCCAGCATCTCTGTCGTCCAGACGGCTTTGTCGATCTGGGCGGTCGTGAAGATGTTTTGGGTGATCATCTCGAAGCCGAAGATGTCCTTGATGTGCGACTTGGCCGCGCCATCGACCACTTCGGGGACCAGGTGGCTGGGCACGAACAAGACACCGCCGCCGGCTCCGAAGACGATGTCGCCGGGCAGGCAGACGGCGCCGCCGATGCGGGTCACGGTGTTGAATCCGGTCATGACGAAGTCGCGGATCGGGGTCGGGTCGATGCCGCGGTAATAAACCTGGATGGCGTCGATTGTCTCCATCTGCTCGAGGTCACGCACACCGCCCCAAATGACAGCGCCGCCTGTCTTGGTCCGGGTCGCAATAGCGGTGGACAGGTTACCGCCAATGAACGTGCCCTTGTAGATCTTGTCGTACATGTCGGCGACAACGACATCGCCATCAACCAAACTGTCGATGACCCACTGGTTGTAGTTGCCCTTGCGCCCCTCCTCCATGCCAACGGCGAACATGGTCTCATGCAGGTCGGGCCGGGCCGGGCAGTAGCTGCAGGTGACAGCACGGCCGATCAGCTTCTTGCCGGTGTGCAACGTCTTCAGATGGCCTTCGAACTGGTTTTCGTAACCTTTGACGAAGATCGTCTTCCAGACTTCTTCGAGCGTCATGCCTTGCAGGGCCTCCAGGTACTTGTCCGGCACACGCGGACGTCCGTCCGGAAAGCGCTCCCCTTTCCACTGGGGTGTCAGGGCGATAATGTCTTCGCGAACGTTGAAATGCATAGGTCAACCTCCCTTATCTCATCCGGGCAGTCTTTGGAACTGCCGCTTGATTCCAGTCTATCACATGCGGGGCTGTCGCGGCAGCCTAGCTCCAGGTCCTGTCGTTGGCCCATTCCTT
>JAAZFW010000218.1 GCA_012511525.1 Clostridiaceae bacterium | reverse complement strand
CCCATCGGGCCGACGCCGGCCAGCAAGGCCATGTTGCCGCCTTCGACAATGCCCATTTGGTGCTCGTAGCTGCCCGGCTTGGTGTGATAGTTGACATTGAAGCCCCCCACGATGCACGACATGGGTTCCGACAGTGATCCGAAATAGAAGGCATCGCCGTTGTAATGCAGCAGGCAGCCCTGTTTCATGACGATCTCGGGGATGACGACATACGTGGCGGCCCCGCCGATATAATGGAAGCTGTAACCGGGTGCGGCGTAGACGTTGGCCGGATCGTTGATCGCGGTCTGGATGGAGAAACGGTCGCCGACTTTGAACTGGTCGGCCCACTTGCTGCCGACTTCGATCAGTTCACCGCAAAATTCGTGCCCGACGATAACCGGGTTCTCGGCCACGTCGGCCGGAACGCGCTTGTGGTCTTCGCCCTGCATCGCCGCCTTGTATGTGGACATGCAGATGCTGTCCGAGACAACGCGGGCCAGTATTTCGCCATCCGTGATGGCGGGAAGCTCGAACTCGTCGAGCCGCAAATCCTGTTTTCCATAGAGTCTAACTGCTTTCGTTTTCATAGAGATCTCCTTGTCCTGGCTGGACGGCCGGCCCGAAGAGCCGGTGGGTGGTCTGGCTACCGTTCAATTATAACATGTCAGATGTTAATTGTTAACATCTTTTGTGATCAGGATAAGCACAAATTTCACACCGATCGACGAACCAAGGCTTGGTGCAATTCACATGTCAATCGTCGCAGGAAATGGATATATATCGATCAAATCCGCTTATATCAGCCATTTCAGAAGGTTTTCCTGACACAGTGTCATCCTGTTGTATTCCACGAAACCCTGTGTTATGATGAATCATACGGTTCAATATAACATGTTTTAACACAGGTAAGGTGCGCCCTATGACAGCCGATCGACGCGAAGCCATCAACCAATATATCCAATCGCGCGGCGAAGTCCGTTTGAAAGAGCTCGAGCAGCGCTATACGGATGTCTCATCCATGACGCTGCGCCGCGATCTGGAGTTTCTCGAACGCCAGGGACGCATCGTGCGGATCCGCGGCGGCGCCAAGTCGCTGGCCCACTTGTCGATGCTCAAGGAAGCGGCCTACACGCAGCGCCAGGTCGCCAACACCGATGCCAAGCTGGTTATCGCCGACAAGGCGATCCGCCTGCTCAGTCCCGGCCGGTCCGTTTACATCGATTCGGGTACGACCTGCATGTGTTTTGCGCAGCGGCTGCCCGACCAGAATCTGTTCGTGCTCACACCAGCCCCCAACATCGCCCTTGAACTGGTCAAGAACGCCAACGTCAAGATCAACCTGACCGGCGGCCAGCTCAACAGGGAAACGCTGACTTTATCGGGCTTCAATGCCATCGAGTACGTCAAGGCGCTCAACATCGACCTGGCCTTTGTCGCAGCCAGCGCTTTTTCGCTGCCAAACGGCTTCACCTGCGGCGACTATTTCGAAGCCGAGCTGAAGCGGCTGATCATCCGCAAAGCCCGCCAGGTGGTGATCCTGATGGACGCCAGCAAGCTGAACAGCAACATGCCCTACACCTTTGCCCGCCTGCAGAACATCTACGCGCTGGTCAGCGACATTTTGCTGCCGGACGAGTACCAGAAAGCCGCCCGCCAGGCTCATGTCCTGCTGCTTTAAAGCGAGAGGACAAGCCATCTTGCCGACAGGAGGCCGCCCATGCCAAACGCCTTGATCGTTTACGCAACAGAACACGACCCCTGGTTCAATCTCGCCTTTGAGGCTTACCACATGGAACAGCTCGAGGAAGGCCGTTTCGCCGCCGTCCTCTACCTCTGGCAGAACGACAACACCGTCGTGATCGGCCGCAACCAGAACGCCTGGGTCGAATGCAACACCGGCCTGCTGGAAGCCGAGGGCGGACGGCTGGCCCGGCGTAGCACCGGCGGCGGCGCCGTTTTCCACGACCTGGGCAACTTGAACTTCTCGATCCTGCTCCCGCGCGACCGGTTCGATATCGGCCGCAACTTTGCCATGCTCCTGGACGCGGTCGCCGACCAGGGGATCCGCGCCGAGCGGTCAGGGCGCAACGACATCCTGGCCGACGGACTCAAGTTCTCCGGCAATGCCTTCAGCCTGAAAAAGCGGGCCGGACTGCACCATGGGACTTTGCTGGTCCACTCCGCCTACGAGCGCGTCGCCCGTTACCTGACGGTGCCGCCGGACAAGCTGAAGGCCAAAGGGGTTGCGTCCGTCCGATCGCGGATCACGAACCTGGTTTCGATCAGGCCCGGGATTACGGTCGAAGGGCTTAACGCCTCGATGGAAAAGGCGTTTCTTGGCCATTTTTGCACGGACAGCAGCTGGCAGGTCAGGCGGGAAACGGACGTGGCCTTCCGCGGCGACAGCCGCCTGGATGCGCTTCACGCGCATTACGCGTCCTGGAACTGGCGCTACGGCGAATCGCTGGCCTTCGACGCCCAGATCAGCCAACGCTTCACCTGGGGATCCCTGACGCTCGGGTTCCAGATCAGCAAGGGCCAGGTGACACGGGCCAGCGTCTATTCAGACGCGTTGGACAGCGACTACATCGGGCAGATACCGGATCTTTTGACCGGCTGCCGCTTCCATTCGGCCGATCTGGCCGGAGCGCTGCAGACCGACGACAGCTGCGCCGACGACCTGGTGACGCCGCGCTGCCAGATGGCCGCGGACATCGCGGCCCTGATCCGCGAACAGAACTGGTAAGACGTTCATTTCTTCATTCTTTAACTGAACCGACCAGCAGGCCCTGGACGAAGGCGCGCTGCATCGAAAGGAAAACGACTAGGATCACGGCAGTCGAGACAAGTGTCGCGGCCATCAGCTGGTTCCAGAAGATCTCGCCTTCGTTGCGGAAAGCGGTCAGCGCCAGCTGGACCGTCGTGATGCGGTCCGCGCCGGTGTTGGTCATCACCAGCGGCCAGGTGTATTCGT
>JAAZFW010000021.1 GCA_012511525.1 Clostridiaceae bacterium | reverse complement strand
TGGACCAGCCCAATCCGCTGGCTGAACTGACGCATAAGCGCCGCCTTTCCGCACTCGGCCCCGGAGGCCTGTCGCGTGAACGCGCCAACTTTGAAGTGCGCGACGTTCACTCGTCGCATTACGGCCGCATGTGCCCGATCGAGACACCTGAAGGACCGAACATCGGCCTGATCAACTCCCTGGCGACCTACGCCCGGGTCAATCGGTACGGCTTTATCGAAACGCCCTACCGCGTATATGACAAGGAGCGGGGCATCGTCACCGGAGAAGTCAGGTATATGACTGCGGACGAAGAAGACTATTACTATATCGCCCAGGCCAACGAGCCGCTAGACGAAGCGGGCCGTTTCATGGACAAGCGCATTATCTGCCGCTACCTCGACAAGTTCCTGGAGGTTGATCCGGCCCAGGTTGACCTGATGGACGTCTCGCCCAAGCAGCTGGTCTCGGTTGCGACCGCCCTGATTCCGTTTTTGGGCAACGACGACGCCAACCCGGCCCTGATGGGTTCCAACTTGCAGCGCCAGGCGGTGCCGCTGATCAAGACCGAGGCGCCAATTATCGGCACGGGAATGGAATACCGGGCCGCAAAGGATTCCGGCGTTTGCCTGGTTGCCCGCCAGGCCGGTGTCGTCGAGTATGTCAGCGCCGACAAGATCGTCGTCAAGACAGGCTCGATGAGCTTTGATAACTATCACCTGACCAAGTACCAGCGCTCCAACCAGGGGACGTGCATCAACCAGCGCCCGCTGGTCAAGAAGGGCGAGGCGGTTGAAGCCGGTGACATCATCGCCGACGGCCCCTCCACAGACAGCGGCGAGCTTGCGCTCGGCCGAAATGTCCTGATCGGGTTTATGACCTGGGAAGGCTACAACTACGAGGACGCCGTCCTGATCAGTGAAAGACTGGTGCGTGACGACGTGTACACCTCGATCCACATCGAGGAATACGAGTGCGAAGCACGCGACACCAAGCTGGGGCCGGAGGAAATCACCCGTGAAATCCCCAATGTCGGTGACGAAGCCCTGCGTGACCTGGACGAGAACGGCATTATCCGCATCGGCGCCGAAGTGCATGCCGGCGACATCATCGTCGGTAAAGTCACGCCCAAGGGCGAAACCGAGCTGACTGCCGAAGAGCGCCTCTACCGGGCCATTTTCGGCGAGAAGATCCGCGAGGTTCGCGACACGTCTGTGCGCATTCCCCACGGCGAAAGCGGCATCGTCGTCGATGTCAAGGTGTTCACCCGCGAAAACGACGACGACCTCAAGCACGGCGTCAACAAGCTGGTTCGCGTCTACATCGCCCAGAAGCGCAAAATCTCGGTCGGTGACAAAATGGCCGGTCGCCACGGCAACAAAGGTGTTATCTCGAGGATTCTGCCCGAGGAGGACATGCCCTTCTTGCCGGACGGCACGCCGCTCGATATCGTGCTCAACCCGTTGGGCGTGCCGTCGCGCATGAACATCGGCCAGCTCCTGGAAGTCCATCTCGGTCAGGCTGCCAAGCAGCTGGGCTGGAAAATCGCCACACCCGTTTTCGACGGCGCAACCGAGCAGGATGTCGTCGAGGCGTTTGCCAAGGCCGGCATCGATCCGGACGGCAAGACGACCTTGTATGACGGCCGCACCGGCGAAGCGTTCGAGAGCAAGATCACGGTCGGCATGATGTACTACATGAAGCTGCTGCACCTGGTCGACGACAAGATCCATGCCCGGTCCATCGGCCCTTATTCGCTCGTGACCCAGCAGCCCCTTGGCGGCAAGGCCCAGTTCGGCGGCCAGCGCTTCGGCGAAATGGAAGTCTGGGCACTTGAGGCATATGGCGCCAGCTATACGCTGCAGGAGATCCTGACCGTCAAGTCCGATGACATCTCCGGCCGGACCAAGACCTACGAGGCCATTGTTAAAGGAGAGAGTGTTCCGGAGGCCGGCGTGCCCGAATCCTTCAAGGTTCTGGTCAAGGAACTGCAAAGCCTGGCGCTCGACGTCAAGATTTACTCGGAAAAAAACGAGATGATCGACATCAAGGAATCGGTTGAAGATGAAAACGACCTGCCGGAAATCGACCGATCCAAGCTCGACGAACTGATGGGCGTCACCTTGGTCGACGACAATTTTGCCCAAGCCGGTTTTACAGAAGGCCTGCTGGATGAAGACGGCGGCGTGTCCGGTGATCTCGATCTGGACGAACCGCTCGACGAATCGTTTTCAGACCAGGAAAGCGCGGACAGCAGTCCGGAGGCCGATGAAAACGAAGATCAGGACTGATGGTTCCTGAACAGGATACGCGTTCAGCCAGAGTCATGAGCGAAAAGGAGACTAACCATCATGTTTGAAATGAATAACTTCGAAGCCATCGGCATCGGCCTGGCTTCTCCTGAGAAAATCCTCGAGTGGTCCAGGGGCGAAGTCAAGAAGCCCGAGACCATCAATTACCGCACGCTCAAGCCCGAGCGGGACGGCCTGTTTTGCGAAAAGATCTTCGGGCCGACCAAGGACTGGGAGTGCCATTGCGGCAAGTACAAGAAAATCCGTTACAAAGGCATTGTCTGCGACCGCTGCGGCGTCGAAGTGACCAAGTCCAAGGTGCGCCGCGAACGTCTCGGCCACATCAAGCTGGCCGCCCCGGTGTCGCATATCTGGTATTTCCGCGGCATCCCCAGCCGGATGGGCCTGATCCTCGACATGTCTCCGCGCAACCTGGAAAAGGTCCTCTATTTCGCGGCCTATGTCGTTATCGATCCGGGCAGCACCCGGTTCAGCGCGCGTCAGGTCATCACGGAAAAAGAGTACCGTGACGCCGTCGAGGAGTTCGGCAAAAACAGCTTCCGCGCCAAGATGGGGGCCGAAGCGGTCAAGGAACTGCTGGTTGCCATCAACATCAACGAAATGGCCGAGGAGCTGCGCGAGGAGTTCCGCTCTTCGAGCGGTCAGAAAAAAGTCCGGATCATCAAGCGCCTGGAAGTTGTCGAGGCGTTCAAGAAATCAGGCAACCGGCCTGACTGGATGATCCTCGACGTGCTGCCCGTGTTGCCCCCGGAACTGCGTCCGATGGTCCAGCTGGACGGCGGCCGGTTCGCGACGAGCGATCTCAATGACCT
>JAAZFW010000217.1 GCA_012511525.1 Clostridiaceae bacterium | reverse complement strand
TCGGGCAAGATGGCGTCGATCAGGTCGGGCGGAGTAGTCAAGGTCCGGTTTTCGAGCAGCTTCAGGGCGCGTTGGGTGACCAGCAGCATGGCGGCGTTGCCGCCACTTTGCGAAAAGGCGGCAAAGACATCGGCATCGGACCATAGGATGCTCTGCACACCCAATCCGACGCCTTCCCTGCCCTTTGCGTCTTCGATCCGGCACAGGATCTGCCAGAGCTCGTCGACCGATCCACCCTTGAACCCGAACGGGGCGAGTAGCGGCTCACGGGTGAAACGAAGGTCGGTATGTTGGATCTTCAAGGCTGAGGCAGGCTGTTTCATGTCCGTGTCTTCTCCCCTTCTAGGCCATCGTCGATAGCATCTCGCGCGTCACGCGCGTCGCCAGCGGTTCGTTTCCGAGGCAGCGCATGATTTCTTCGCAGACATGCACCCCGATCCGGCCCAGGCCGTTGTTGGCCTGTCCGGCCAGGTGGGGCGTGATGATGCAGTTGGGCAGCGTGCGCAGCGGGTTGTCGACCGCGGGCGGCTCAGGATCGGTGACATCCAAACAGGCGTACTTGATCTTGCCGGCCGCCATGTGGGCGTACAGTGCCGCCTCATCAATCAGGGAACCGCGGGCCGTGTTGATCAGGATGACGTTGTCCTTCATCTGCGCCAGCGTGTCGGCGTTGATCATGTGGCGGGTTTCCGGAATCGACGGCGCGTGCAGGGAGATGATGTCGCTCTCACGCAAAATATGTTCCAGATCCGCTTTCTGGGCGCCGAGCGCGCGGATCTTCGCTTCGTCCTGGTACGGGTCGTAAGCCAGGATAGTGACATCGAACGGCCGCAGAAGCTCGATGTAGTGCGCGCCGGCAAACCCGCAGCCAACCACGCCGATCGTGATGTCGAACAGCTCCGTGATCGAGCGCCGATCGTGCTTCCAGCCGCCGTCGTGCACCAGCTGGTTGAGCGCGTAGAAGTTCTTGGCCGCCGTAATGGTAAACCCAAGCGCCGTCTCGGACACGCCGCGGCTCAGAACGCGGGCGCTGCTGGACAGCAGAATGTTCCGGTCGAACAGGGCGTCGCTGACGATCGGCTTGACGCTGCCCGCGGCATGGGCGACCAGCTTCAGGCCTAGCGCACAGTCAAGGATATCCGCCGTCAGGGATCCGTTCCCCCAGGAAGTCACGGCGATGTCGGCGTCCCGGATCACCGCCTTGACGACATCCGGCTCAGCCCCCATCGTTTCGTTGAGGCTGACCTCGCCAAGCGAACGCAGCTTGGCCAGGGTCGCTTCGGTAAAGGTGTCTTGACGCGTTTTCTGATTCATGAGCAATGCGATTTTCATGGTCATATCCTCTTCTCGTGAATTTTCTGCGAGCCTGGTTGTCGATTGCAGGAATTTGCTACTTGCATTATACCAGCACCAGGCAAAACAAGTTCATTCCGAAAAATTGACAACGAAGGATACAGCCCATTTGTTACATTCAAGGGTAATATCAACGTTTGCTGAATGTTTAGCCTATGCCTTGCCCGATATCGATATCGAGCTGTAATACTTTTGCTGTCATTTCTTCCATCATTTGCGTTATAATGTTCATGAGGAATCCCCTCGTATAATAGTTTTGTAGTCCAGTAAATACTGTCATTACTGGGCTGGTTGATATCGCAAACGCCCTGATTCATA
>JAAZFW010000216.1 GCA_012511525.1 Clostridiaceae bacterium | reverse complement strand
CTGGTGACCCTAAGGAGAATCGAACTCCTGTTTCCGCCGTGAGAGGGCGGCGTCTTGACCGCTTGACCATAGGGCCGTGTGCGCGTGCTATTATACCATGGCCAAAATAGGGGCGCAAGCCCTTATTTTTGACGGATGCGCCGCGTGTTACGGAAAAATACCTCTATACAGCGTATGATCATCTGGTATAATGAATGACGGACATATGTTTGGTTTTACAACGCTGGACTGACTTAAGGAGAAGAAGAGACATGCAGCCTGCCATCCGGATTCGCGGCGCGCGCGAACACAACCTGAAAAATATCAGCCTGGAGATTCCCCGCGACAAGCTGGTCGTCCTGACCGGATTGTCGGGTTCGGGCAAATCGTCGCTGGCCTTCGACACCATCTATGCCGAGGGTCAGCGCCGCTATGTCGAATCGCTGTCGTCGTATGCCCGCCAGTTTCTCGGTCAAATGGAGAAACCGGACGTCGACCATATCGACGGCTTGTCGCCGGCGATCTCGATCGACCAGAAGACGACCAGCCGCAACCCGCGCTCGACGGTCGGCACCGTCACGGAAATCTATGACTACCTGCGATTGCTTTTTGCCCGCGTCGGCACGCCGCACTGCCCCCAGTGCGGCCGGGAGATCGAGCGCCAGTCGGTCGACCAGATGGTGGACAGCCTGCTGCGCTACCCGGAGGGCAGCCGCCTGATCGTGATGGCGCCGGTCGTGCGCGGGCGCAAGGGCGAGTTCGTCAAGCTGCTCGAGGACTTCCGCAAGGCCGGTTACGTCCGGGTGCGTGTTGACGGCGCGGTACGCGAATTGGATGAGGAAATCCAGATGGAAAAAAACGTCAAGCACACGATTGACGTGGTGCTTGACCGCCTCGTGATCCGGCCCGGCCTGAACCGGCGCCTGACCGATTCTCTGGAGATGGCGCTGGAGCTTGCCAGCGGGCTGGCTCTGGCCCATATCGAGCTGCCGGCCCGGATCGACCCGGAAAGCGGGGAAGAAGAGATCCGGCGCGAGGATGTCGTCTTTTCCCAGAATTTCGCCTGCCACGCCTGCAACATCAGCCTGGAAGAGATCACGCCCAGGATGTTCTCGTTCAACAACCCTTACGGCGCCTGCCCCCAGTGCACGGGCCTGGGCCAGATGAGCCATATCGATCCCGAACTGGTCGTCTTTGACGACAAGCTGTCGCTCGACGGCGGCGCCATCCAGGCCGGAGGCTGGAACTTCGCCGAGCACACCAGCTGGGCGCGCGCTTTTATCGAGGCGCTGGCCAAGCGATATAAGTTCTCCCTGAAGACGCCGTTTCGCGACCTGCCGGAACCGGTCCGCAAGATCATCCTGTTCGGCAACGACGGCGAAGTTTTGAATATCGACACCTCCAACAGCAAGTATGCCCGCGGCAGCACCTACCGCAGCGACTGGTCCGGGGTCGTCCCGAGCCTGGAGAAGCGTTACGCCGAGACCAGCTCGGATGACATGAAGGCCTACTACGAGCAGTTTATGTCGGTTACGCCCTGTCCGGCCTGCCACGGCGCCCGGCTCAAGCCGGCCAGCCTGGCCGTTACGGTCGGTGGCAGCAATATCCATGAACTGACCACGTTGCCCATCCGGCGGGCACGGGCATTTTTGCACCAGCTCAGCCTGACGGAGCGCCAGGCGGCCATCGCCGCGCAGATCCTGCGCGAGCTGGACGCCCGGCTTGCTTTCCTGGTCGATGTCGGACTGGACTACATGACGCTGGCGCGGGCGTCCGCCACACTGTCCGGCGGCGAAGCCCAGCGCATCCGCCTGGCCACCCAGATTGGGTCCGGCCTGATGGGCGTCCTCTACATCCTTGACGAACCGAGCATCGGGCTGCACCAGCGCGACAACAAGCGCCTGCTGGCGACGCTCAAGCGGCTGCGCGACCTGGGCAACACGGTCCTGGTCGTCGAACACGACGAGGAGACGATGCGCGAGGCCGACTATATCGTCGACATGGGGCCGGGAGCCGGCGAGCATGGCGGCGAGGTCGTGGCCTGCGGAACCGCCGAGGACATCATGGCCAACCCGAACTCGGTGACCGGCCAGTACCTGAGCGGCAAGCTGCGCATCGAGATCCCGTCCCGGCGCCGTCCTGGCGACGGCCATTTCCTGGTGGTGCGAGGCGCCCGCGAGAACAACCTCAAGAACATCGACGTCAAGGTGCCGCTGGGCGTGATGACCTGCGTTACCGGCGTATCGGGCTCCGGCAAGAGCTCGCTGGTCAACGGGATCATCTTCAAAAAGCTATCCAGCGACCTCAACGGCGCCCGCCGTTTTCCCGGCGCCTGTGACGCCATCGAGGGCCTGGAGTGGCTCGACAAGGTCATTTCGATCGACCAGTCGCCGATCGGGCGCACGCCGCGCTCGAATCCCGCGACCTACACCGGCGTGTTCGACCTGATCCGTCAGCTGTTCGCGGCCACGCAGGACGCCCGCTCGCGCGGCTACAAACCAGGCCGGTTCAGCTTCAACGTGCGCGGCGGCCGCTGCGAAGCCTGCGCCGGGGACGGTGTCAATCGGATCGAGATGCATTTCCTGCCGGACATCTACGTCACCTGCGACGTCTGCAAGGGCAAGCGCTACAACCGCGAGACGCTCGAGGTGCGCTACAAGAACAAGAACATCGCCGAGGTGCTGGATATGACGGTCGACGAGGCCCTGGTCTACTTCGAGCCGATCCCGCGCATCGCACGCAAGCTGCAGACGCTGCAGGATGTCGGCTTGGGCTACATCCGGCTCGGCCAGCCGTCGACCCAGCTGTCCGGCGGCGAAGCCCAGCGCGTCAAGCTGGCGACCGAACTGTCGCGCCGCGGCACCGGCCGGACCTTCTACATCCTGGACGAGCCGACGACCGGCCTGCACGTGGCCGATGTGCACAAGTTGGTTGACATTTTAAGCCGCCTGACAGACAATGGTAATACCGTTTTGGTGATCGAGCACAACCTTGATGTCATCAAGACAGCGGATTACATCATCGATCTCGGACCTGAAGGCGGCGACGCCGGAGGGATGGTCATCGCCGAAGGCACCCCGGAGGCTGTGGCCGCAGCCGAAAACTCCTACACCGGCCATTACCTCAAACGCATCCTCGAGAGGTATCCGGAACCGGCCGAGATAACGTCAGGCCAGGGCCGGACTGGTCAGGCTGACGAACTGGATACGATTTTTGACCCGCAGGCCCTTTCAGGGGTTGCGGCAGGAAGGAAAAGATAGAAACCGATGACGAAATGTGTCATGTGTAAAAAAAATGTCGCCGTCGTCTTCACGACGCGATTTGAGAACGGCCAGCGCATCAGCGAGGGGCTTTGCCTGAAGTGCGCCTACCGGACCGGCCTGGGCGGCATGGACGAACTGTTTGCCAAGGCCGGCATCAACGACAGCAACATCGACGAACTGACCGAGCGTATGAACCGGGTCATGAGCCAGATGGACGGGCAGACTCCGGAGGGCTTGTTCAAGTCCCTGATCAGCGGCAGCTTCGATTTGGAAAATATGGTCGGGCAGGAGAGCGAGGAAACCGGCGAACTGCCGGAGAGCCATGAAACAAACGAATTGCTGCCCGCCTCGATTGGCGGCGAGTCGGAAGAGGCTCCGGAGATCAGGCGCAGCCCGAACGGCGAGCGTGGCCCGGAACGGGCGCGGCCGGACCGCAAGCGCAAGTTCCTCGACCAGTTCGGCTCCAATTTGACGCTCAAGGCGCGAGATGGCAAGATCGACCGGATCATCGGCCGGCAGAAAGAGCTGGCCCGCGTGATCCAGATCCTTAACCGCCGGGCCAAGAACAACCCTGTTCTGCTCGGAGAGCCGGGCGTGGGCAAAACGGCGATCGCCGAAGGCCTCGCCGTCAAGATCAGCGCCGGGGAAGTCCCGGCCAAGCTGCTGCACCAGGAGGTCTATCTGCTGGACATGACCGCCATGGTGGCAGGCACCCAGTTCCGCGGCCAGTTCGAGAGCCGCATGAAAGGGGTTGTCGACGACGCGCGCCGGTCCGGCAACATCATCCTGGTGATCGATGAGCTGCACAACATCATGGGCGCCGGAGACGCCGAGGGCGCCATGAACGCGGCCAACATCCTCAAGCCTGCCCTAGCCAAGGGCGAGATTCGCGTGATCGGGTCGACGACCCTGGATGAGTACCGCCGCTATATTGAGAAGGACTCCGCGCTGGAGCGCCGCTTCCAGAAGGTGATCGTCGATGAACCGTCGGCCGCCGAATCGGTCGAGATCCTGAAGGGCATCCGCGACTACTACGAAGACCACCACCATGTAACCTACAGCGACGCGGTGATCGAGACCGCCGTCCGGATGGCCGACCGCTACATCACGGACCGGTTCCTGCCGGACAAGGCGATCGACCTGCTCGACGAGGCCGGCTCGAACGCCAACCTGGCCGACACGACCCTGGTCAAGCTGGACCAGTGCCGGGCAACGCTCGATGATCTGAAGCACGAGCAGGAGGACCTGGAAAGCAAGATATCCTCCAGCCCGGAGGATGTCCAGCTCTACGAGAAACAGGCCGAACTGCGTTCCCGCCTGCTGCGCGCCGAAAAGGAACTGGGCGGACTGGAACAGGACAACCAACCGACCCCGATCAGCACCGAGGACATCGCCCGTGTCGTCGAGATGTGGACCGGCATCCCCGTGCAGCGCATCAGCGAAACCGAGACCGAGAAGCTGCTCCATTTGGAGGAGCGGCTGCATAAGCGGTTGATCGGGCAGGAGCAGGCGGTTTCCGCCCTGTCCCGGGCAATCCGCCGCCATCGGGCCGGCTTTGGCAAGAAGCACAAGCCGGCGTCGTTCATCTTCGTCGGCCCTACCGGTGTCGGCAAGACCGAGCTGGTCAAGGCGGTCGCCGAGGCGATGTTCGAGAGCGAAGACGCGATGGTGCGGTTGGATATGTCCGAGTTCATGGAGCCGCACACGGTCAGCAAGCTGATCGGGTCGCCGCCCGGCTATGTCGGCTACGACGACGGCGGTCAGCTGACCGAGAAGATCCGACGCAAGCCCTACAGCGTCATCCTGCTCGACGAGATCGAGAAGGCCCACGCCGACGTGTTCAACATCCTGCTCCAGATCCTCGACGACGGCCGCCTGACCGACAGCCACGGACGGCTGGTCAGTTTTGAGAACACAATCATCATCATGACGTCCAATGCCGGCACAACCCTCAAGGCGAATGCCTTCGGGTTCGGCGCCGAGGGGCATGTCGCCCTGGAAAGCCGGGTTCAGACCGTCCTCAAGGAAATGTTCCGGCCCGAGTTCCTCAACCGTGTCGACGAGATCATCGTCTTCCACGAGCTGAGCCGGGACGAGATCCGCTCCATCGTCGACCTGATGCTGCTGGATGTAATCCGGCAGCTGAAAGAGAAGGGCTTCGGCTTCGTTGTCACGGACGCGGTCAAGGATCTCCTGGCGGAAAAGGGCTACGACCCCAAGTATGGCGCGCGGCCGCTGCGTAAGACGATCCAGCGTCTGCTCGAAGATCCCCTGTCCGACCTGATCCTGTCCGGCAAGCTGCAGGGCAAGATCGCCGTGTCAGCTG
>JAAZFW010000215.1 GCA_012511525.1 Clostridiaceae bacterium | reverse complement strand
GACAGAGGAGTGGCCTATGCCTGGATTCTGGAACAACACCAAGACGCGCGTGCAGGACCTTGTCCGGCGCAACACCATGACCCTGCTGGCTTTTGCCGTGCCGGCCCTGATCCTGTTCGTCGGCTTCCTGACCCGGGGCGTGTACCCGATCGCCGACCGCAATGTCCTGACCATCGACTTGTTTCACCAGTACGCGCCGTTCATGGCGGAACTGCAAGACAAGCTGCGCTCCGGCGGCAGTCTGCTCTACTCCTGGTCCGGCGGACTGGGTACGAACTTCTACGCCTTGTTCGCCTACTACCTGGCCAGTCCGCTTAACCTTTTGATCGTGCTCTTTCCCAAGTCCTTGCTGACCGAAGCGATCATGGTCCTGATCGTCCTCAAGATCGGTCTGGCCGGCGCGTGCTTTTTTGTCTTTCTGCGCGGGGTCTGGAAACAGGAGAACTATTTCGGCGTCGCCATCGCCAGCCTGTATGCCTTGTCGTCCTATTCGCTGGCCTACTACTGGAACATCATGTGGCTGGACGGCGTCTTCCTGCTGCCGCTGGTCCTGCTCGGCCTCGTCCTTCTGGTGCGCGACGGCAAGATGATGCTCTACACGATCAGCCTGGCGCTGGTGATCTACAGCAACTACTACATCGCCTTTTTCGTCTGCCTATTCACCGTGCTGTATTTCATCCTCTGCCTGTTCCAGTACCGCAGCGTGACCCGTCCCGGCCCATTTTTCGCGTCGATCGGCCGGTTCGCCGCTTTTTCGCTGCTGGGTGCCGGCCTGGCCGCCTTCCTGGCCCTGCCGACCTATTTCTCGATCAAACTGACGTCAGCCGCCGGGGATATCATGCCGCGCACGGTGACCCACACCCGGGAGTTGTTCGATTACATCAGCCAGCACTTCATTCTGACACCGCCGACCATCCGGGACGGTATGCCGAACATGTACGCCGGCATCGTGCTTTTGATCCTGATCCCGATGTATTTCCTAACCAGGGCCGTCCCGCACAAGTCGAAATTCCTCCACCTCGGCCTGCTGCTCGTCCTGATTTTGAGTTTCAACATCAACGTGCTGGATTTCATCTGGCACGGCATGCACTTTCCCAACCAGCTGCCTTACCGCAATTCCTTCGTCTATATCTTCCTGGTCCTGAGCATGGCCTATCCGGCATTGACGCACATAAGAGAATTCTCGGGCAAGCAGATCGGCGCGATCAGCCTGGCGGGTGCCGGCATCGTTCTGCTGGCCCAAAAGCTCAACGACAAGCCGCCAGAACTGCAGACACTCTATGTCAGCCTGGCCTTTATCGCCATCTACGCCGCTGTCCTGACACTGGACCGCGTCCGGCGCATGAGTCGCCGCGAACTGGCGCTCGCTGTCCTGTTCGCCGTCATCGCCGAGCTGTCGGTCAACACGCTGATGACCCTGCACCGGATTGATGTCACCGAAGTGATGTCCTATCGCGACGGCTACATGTCCGGGCCCCAGGTCGAGGCGATCCGCGAGCAGCTGAAAACCTTCGAGCAAGACGAACAGGGAGACTTTTACCGCGTCGAGGTCGTGCCGCCCAAGACGATCAACGACCCGTTCATGTACCAGTACCGCGGCGTCTCCATCTTCGCCTCAACGATGCAGACCAAACCGGTCAAGCTAT
>JAAZFW010000214.1 GCA_012511525.1 Clostridiaceae bacterium | reverse complement strand
TGTGGCCTTCCGTAATGTCGGCCGCCGATGCGGCGGTCACATGGTAGCAAACCGGCAGGTCATAGGTCGCGTCAACGATCAAATGTAATTTGAAGCCGAAGCATTTGACCACTTTTTCCCACGCCGTGCCATCCGGGTGCACCCCATGGTATTTCTTCATGCCCAGATCGGCATCGGTTTCTCGTCGGCCGTCGGGCTGCTTGAGCTTGTTTTTCCTGCCGGTAAACGACGCGATGTATTTGCTGTCCATCGCCAGGCGCTTGCCAAAACGCGGCAGTAAGCGTATGACGCGTCGCACTTGCTTTTGAAACATCAGATCCAGGTCAGCCTGGTGTCTCAGCAGGAGCGCCAGGAAACGACTGAAGTTATATGAACGCGGTACTTTCTCAATGTGGTCAAACCCGCACAGGTAACGCAGCTGGACATTCCTGCGCAGTTCTCTGAGCAACGATGCAACCGACAGATGCTGAAAAACGATGGCTGCCAGCAAACAATTCCACATGCACCGCACCGGATAATCATCTCGCCCATGCCCCCGCTCGCATTCCAAGGCACAAACCAGTTCCTCATCGGGTAAATGGTCAAACACGAGCTTCAGTCGTTCCAGATCACCTAAACTTTCGATGTCATCTTCCCACCGAAATAGAGAAATTTGTGGTATAATAGCCATGGAAGCATCCTCCTAAACGCTGTTGTTATGGTTGTTTTAGCACTACCATTATAACACAACGAAGGGGATGCTTCCATTAATATTGGCTTACTGGGTGGAATTTCACACTTCACTTTTGCTACCATTAGAAAAACCAGCCTTTTTCAAGGCTGGTCTGGTAGAAAATTCTTTTTTCGCCTCCTGGCTGCGTTACTCCCTCAATAGTTTCCAGACTGCGCAATTAGCTCATACCGGATGGTATCGCAGTCCAGAAAGCGGTAAGATAGACGCATGTACGAAGCGCGTAAGGAGGTCCCTATGTCGTACGCAGACGGTATGGCCGCCATAAACCTGGAGATGCCGGCCCGTATTCCCCGCACCGAGTACTCGGCGGACAGCCACTGGCAGCTGGTCTCCGCCGTGACCGGTCTGGCCGTCAGCCAGGCCAGCCCGGACGATGTCAAGATCCGGGCCCGCAAGGCCTTCATGAAAGCATGGTCGTATGACCTGTGCTGGTCCATTCTGATCAGCCGGCAGGAATTCGGCGATCAGCGCACCCGGATGGGACATGCCGTCTATGCCGCGGAGGGAGCCGACTACGACGATCGGATCTCGGTCCTTTTCGACGACCCCGAAGCAGCCTTGTCCTTCGATCCGAAAGCGCTGTACCCCAGCCAGGATCAGGCGGCCCTTGTCAGGCGATTCAACGACCATTACGCGGCCAACTGCGCCTTTTTCCCAGACGCGGTCAACATGACCGGCATCTACATCACCTGCATGTCTGGCCTGATCGACATCTTCGGCTGGAACACGCTGCTGACGGCCGCCGGCATCGACAGCGAGGCGTTCGGTCAGATGACCAACCGCTATGCCGACTGGATTCTGCCCTATTTCGAAGCGCTGGCCTTGTCCGACGCACCTGTCGTGATGGTGCATGACGACATTGTCTGGACCAGCGGCGCGTTCATCCATCCGCAATGGTACCGGCGGTTCATTTTCCCCAACTACAGGCGCTTCATGCGTCCGCTCTTGGATTGCGGCAAAAAGGTCCTCTTCACATCGGATGGCACGTATACGGAATTCATCACGGATCTGGCCGATTGCGGCTTTCACGGGTTTGTTTTCGAGCCGACGACCGACCTGGCTCTGTTGGCTGAAAAGTACGGTCAGACGCATGTTTTGGTCGGCAACGCAGACACGCGCATTCTGCTCCAGGGCGACCGGGCGGCCATCCGTGCCGAGGTTGCCCGCTGCCTCGATATCGGGCGGCGCTGCCCCGGGTTTTTTCTGGCTGTCGGCAACCACATCCCGGCCAATACCCCGGTTGAAAACGCCCTCTGGTACCAGGCGGCCTACGAGGAGCTTTGCCATCGCTGACCCACGTTGCAGTGTGCGCAGTCGCAGCATATATTTACTGTTATTAATTAAATATTTATTGACATTCGATAAATAATGATGTATGCTACCCCTATGTAACCAAGGAGGTGGCTGTATGCCTTTTTCATACGCGAACCGTATCCTGACACTGATCCTCATGGCCGGACTGCTGGCGCTTATGTTTGTCAGCATCGTGGGCGGTGTCGTCCTCAACGATCTCTCGTTCGATGTCGCCCGCGCCAACCCGGAACTGGGGCATCTGCGCGTTCCGGTCCTGGCGATCGGCCTGAGCCTGATCGGCATCTTTATCGTCTGCCTCATTCTCGGGGAAATCTTGCTGGGGCAAATCGTCAGGGGCTGTATTTTCACGGAGTCGAGCGTCCGCCTGCTCAAGGCGATCAGCTGGCTGTTCGTGTCGGGCATCCTGCCCCTGGCGGCGCTTTATGTTCTGACTGAACGCAATGTCAGCGGCTCGATCACACAGATCTATGTCATCCTCTTCGCGGTGGTCTACGTGACTGCCGGTCTGGTCTTCCGGCTTTGGGCCAACCTGATCCGTGACGCGTCACGGTTCAAGCAGGAGGTGGATCTAACCGTATGACACCCGATGCAAAAACGGTCGTGGTCAACCTGGATGTGGTCATGGCCAAAAGGAAAATATCCTTGACCGAACTGTCTGAGCGGGTCGGGATCACGCTGGCAAACCTGTCCAACCTGAAAACCGGCAAAGCGCGCGCCATCCGCTTTTCCACCCTCGTCGCGCTCTGTGACGCGCTGGACTGCCAGCCCGGCGACCTGTTGGCGTACCGGGACGATGATCAGGCCCAGCGCTGAAAAATCAAAATATGATCAGGATTCATCCTGCTTCAGCAGACCGA
>JAAZFW010000213.1 GCA_012511525.1 Clostridiaceae bacterium | reverse complement strand
TGGAATCCGCCGGTATCGACCTGGACCGCCAAACGGATCAGGCCGACAGAGTCGACCTGGGAAAAGTCGAGGTAGGCGCGGACATCGCTGTCTGTCAGGTTGCTGATCGCCTTGCGCCGCCCCAGCAACGTCACCTGGACGTTTTGCAGGGGGTACTGGAGTTCAAACCCTTTGCTCTCAGCTTCGAGGATTCCCTCGTAGGACAGCGGCACTGTAAAGGAGCGGGTCTCGATCGGGTTGATCGTCACCTGGACATACAGCCAGAGCACGACAGCCATGACCAGGGACACGCTGGCCAGCAGGAGCCGGCGCCGTCCGGCGCTTGGCCGCTTGACCGGAGCTTGTTTGGGGACATCGTTGACGATGCTGTCGACATCGGACGGGTTCTGTTCGCCTTCTGCCGTTTCCGCGGCTGGGCGCTTGCCGCGAACCCCCCGCAGCAGGCTGCCCACGAAACTGACCGGAGACTTGGGCGCGCTCAGGAGCTTGTGCAGCAGCGCACGCAGGGCATCGCCGTTATCCAGTGAATAAAGCCGGCCTTCCAGGGCGAGGCTGATCACGCCGCGTTCCTCGGATACGACGACAGCGATCGTGTCCCCCATTTCGCTGGCTCCGATCGCGGCGCGGTGGCGCGTCCCGTAGTCCCGGCGCAGGTGGTAGTTGTCGGATAAGGGCACGTGCACCCTGGCGGCGGCCAGACGGCCTTCGCGGATCAGGACCGCCCCATCGTGCAGCGGGGACCCTTTATAGAAGATCTGGAGCAGCACGGTGGCCGAGACCGCGGCGTCGAGGTTGACGACATTCTCCTGCACCGCCAGTGCGCCGAGCCGCGTCTGGCGCTCGATGATGATCAGGGCACCGGTGCGCGTCTCGGCCATTTTTTCGCAGGCCCGGACGATCGCTTCGATCAGGTTGTGCACCGAACCGGCCGATTTTCCCTTCTCATCCTGCCCGACTGCTGATGTAAAGACATTAAAGCTGTTGCGGCCGACCGTCTCCAGGGCCCGGCGCAGCTCCGGCTGAAAGATGACCACGAAGGCGATGGCCAGGACGGAGATGGTGTTGTTGAGTAAAAACCCGACCGTGTTCAGGCCGATCAGGCTGCAGACAAGCGCAAATGCAAGGATCAGGAACAAGCCCTTGAGCAGCTGCCAGGCGCGGGAGTCGCGCAGCAGCTTAAGCACGTAATAGATCACGAGGGAGGTCGCCAGAATATCGCCGACCGCAATAACGACATCAAGCGGACCGCCGAAAAACAGCAGCCCGCTGGTCATATCCTGAAACAGGTTGCGGATAAATTGCCCAAGATCCGTTAGAATATCGCTGTTTCCCGTCAGTTGCACGGCGTCAGATCCCCTTTTGCCCTGTTGATAGTCCCCTCCTTTATCATAAGCGAAACGGCGGGTCGAAACAAGGACAAACGGGAACTTGGATCAAGCCTGGAACCCTTCGATGATGCCGCGTTCCAGCCGGTCCAAATCCAGCAGCCAGATCACGCGCCCGCTGACCCTGACCAGCCCGTCCCGCTCCATGCTGATCAGCTCGCGGGAGAATGACGGCCGGGGCATCGCCAGGAGGCGGGCAACGACTTCCTTGGAGACCGGCAGTTCGACCGCCTGCGTCGAAACGGTCCGGCGGACGCTCTTGGGGGTCTCCCCTTCCTTCTCCAACTGGTCGCGCAGCAGTTCGATCAGATAGCTGGCGATTTTCTGGCGCAGGCTCTTCTGGGCAAGCAGGGAAATCCGCCGGTTCTGGGCCTGGATACGGTCGGACAAGATCGTCAAGAAGCTTTGCATGATCTCAGGGCTCTGGTAAAGCAGCGTCATCAGGATATCCTTGGAGATGAAGATCACCTTGGCGTTGGTGACCGCCTCTATGGTCACCGGGTAGTTCTTCTTGCTTCCGAAGATCAGGTACTCGCCGAAGATGTCCCCGTCGCCCAGCAGTTCGATCGTGGCAAAGTCGCCTGAACTGGTGTATTTCTGCAAGGCCAGCTGACCTTCGGTGATGATGCCGATGCCGTTGCAGGGGTCGCCTTCGTTGACCAGGATCTCGCCTTTCCAGACGATCCGGATACTGGTCTGACCGCAGTAATCGTGAAACAAGTCGTGGTTCAGGCCGCTGAACAAAGGTGTCTGGGACAAAGCTTCACATATCTTTTTCATGGTTCCCCCATCGTGCGTCACATCGGATTTGCTGCGCGGATGTTGTGTTTCATGCCTAATCATACCGCAAGACCCAGGCAGAATCAAACCCGCCGCACCGCCTCTTATCAAGCTTTTCGTTAGAGCAAACGCGTCAAGTACAGGCTTTGCTCCAGGTAGGGCTGCCCCTGCGCGCGGGCGATCTTCAAGAGGAAACGTTTGAGCGGTTCGATCGGGCTTTCCCCGGACCGGTAACGCGCCAGGAGACGGGCGAACTGGCGTTTCTCCTGTTCGCCGGCTTGTTCGCTCAAGTAGCCCCAGACGTGCTGAGCCGCGTTGACGGCATGCCCGGGCAGAACCGTGCGGCCCTGGGCCTTTTCCACCAGCGTATAGAAATCCAGGGCCGGCCAGGCCTTCTTGTCCTTGAGCAGCTGCCGGATGGCCAGGTAAATATCCGGCGCGTATTCGAGCACTTCATACTTGTAACGGGCCCATTCCTGCTCGAGCAGCGTGATCGGCCCGTCCGGCTGCAGGCAGTGGATGCACTTGACGGCCGACAGGTTCTTGTCCTTGACCTCGAGCATGACGTCCAGGTCATCGGGAAGGCCGTCCATGTCCCGGAGAAAGCGTGCTGCCTCGATGGTATCCGAATGGGCGCCCGGACGTTTGCCCGCGGCTTGCTGCGAATAGTGGATTTTCTGCCTTCCGTCAGCAGCCTGCCAGGTATCGCGGCAGGCCGCGACCCAGGAGCGGTCGTCCTCCGGGTCCGCTCTCGCCCCATCAGGCCGGTTCAGGGCGTGATGCAGGTTGTCAAACACAACCGGGACCCGCACCAGCCGATGAACCTGGAGCGCGTCCGCGACGGTGAAGATCCGCTCGTCGTTCTCGATGACCAGGCGCTGCAGCACCGAATCGCCCAGCTGTTCGTACTCGCGGGCAAAACGCTCGAGCGCGGCGATCTTGCTGCCGTAGGCGCCGCCGATATGCAGGATGATCTTGCTTTCGCGGCCGGTGCCCAGCGCTTCAAGCAGTCGGTCGTGGTAAACCAGATCCGCCACGGCCCGCGCGACCACGTCCCGGTCCGGGCTGTTAAGCACCGTATACTGGCCGGGATGCATCGAGACCCGCATGCCTGAGGAACGGATCAGGGCGCCGATCCGGGCCAGCTGGCCGGCATGCTGTTCGTCCCAGGGCTGCCGGTTGACCGGGCTGGAGCCAAACGGGATGATATCCGAGCTGATGCGAAACAGCCGGATGCCCTGGCCGGCGTTGTATGCGACCAGATTCTCCAGCACCTGCAGGTTGTGCGCCGTGATTTC
>JAAZFW010000212.1 GCA_012511525.1 Clostridiaceae bacterium | reverse complement strand
TTTTTCTATGCCAACCTGGCCATCGGGTGCCCCTTTGACTGCGCCTACTGCTACCTGCAGGGCATGTACCCGTCCGCCCATATGCTCGCCTTTGTGAACACGCCGGATTTCATCCAGGCGATGGCGCTGGCCGCAGCCGACAAGCCCTGCGCCGTCGCTGTCTCGCACGACACGGACCTGATGGCCCTGCGCCAGGTGATTCCCTATCCCGAACTGCTGTCAGATGGCCTGTCCGGTTTGCCGCTGCAGGCCGAAATCCGAACCAAGAGCGCAGACAGGCGGTTTTTCCTGCAAAACGACCCGACTCCAGAGCTTGTCTTCGCCTTTTCGCTTGCGCCGGAGCGCGTCATCCGGCTGCTGGAACCAGGCACGCCTCCGCTCGACGCGCGCCTGGAGGCCGTGCGAACCGCCCAGTCGCGCGGCTTCGCGGTGCGGCTTTGTTTCGACCCGGTCTTCGCCGGCCACGACGAGGCCGATTATGCCGCCTTTTACCGCCGCGTATTCGGCGTAGTCGACCCGTCTCGCGTGCGTGACGCCGGCTTTGGCTTCTTCCGGATGCCGGAAAGCTTCTATCGCCGCGCCGGACGATGGCGTCCGGAACTGACTGATCTGAACGTTGGCCCGGACAAGGTGTCCGGCACCGTCACCTACCCGCAGGATCTGCGGCAGGAATGCCAAACCAGGCACCTGGCCATGCTGGGACAGTACCTGGACCGCAGCCAGATCGACACCCAGGACTGACCTGACGTGCCTTTTGAAAGGAGGTCCCCGTGGTAAGGCTCAAGGCGTTGTACCGTTTCGTCCGCGACGTGATCAAGGCCAGCCAGGACGATGACCTGATCCCGTATGCCCACCAGCTCACGCTGAGCATGATCCTGGCCTTCTTTCCTTTTGTCATGTTCCTGTTCACGCTGCTTGGCTTTCTGAACATCGACACCGCGCCGGTTCTGGACGCCCTGGCCCGCGTCCTGCCCCAGTCTGTCTACCCGGATGTCGCCGAGATTGTCGTCGATGTCGTCGACCGGCAGCGCAGCGGTCTGCTCTCCCTTTCGGCCATCCTGGCCATCTATGCCGCCTCAGGCGGTTTCAGGGCATACATGAAAAGCAGCAACCGGGTCGCAGGCGTCACCGAGAGCCGGCACATCCTATGGGTCTATCTGCTTTCGATCGCCTGGGTTGTCCTGTTTGCCGTCACGCTGGCCATCGCCCTGCTGGCCGTTGTTTTCGGCAACCAGCTCGCCGGGCTGATCCGGCAGGCCTGGCCGCATATCGAGCCGGACTGGCTCGTCGCACCGCTGCGGTTGCTTCTGACAGCAGCCTTCATGGTCTTTGTCATCACCTTGTTCTACATGTTCGGGCCCGCCGTCCGTTTCCGCTTCCTGCAGGCCCTGCCCGGAGCCGTCTTCACCATGCTGGCCTGGGTCGGCCTGACCGTCGCTTTCCAGTACTATGTCGACAATATCGCCAACTACTCGCGATTCTACGGCACGCTGGGCGCCCTGATCGCCTTCCTGATCTGGCTGCAGCTGATCGCCACCATCCTCCTCTTCGGCGCGGAAATCAACGCCGTCCTGGTCGCCAGGCGCTCTGGCGGCAGGGCCTGAACCATGCTATAATAGCTTTTGCTTCGGCTATAAGACAGCCGGCATGCTTAACCTGGAGGCTTCATTGACGTGAAGAAGATCATTATTATTATCGCGGTCGTCATGGCCGTTGGCTTGACCGCCATCATCGTGCCGATCGCGCTGCGTTACGATAGTGTGCAGTACGAAAAGAACATGCTCGCGCACATCATGAGCAGCGACGACGGGCTGGTTGCCGAGTACGACGGCCAGAAAACCCTAGTGGTCGGACGCAACATCAACCGGGTCGCGTCCACCCTGTCACCCGCGACACGAAAACGCCTGTTTCGAAAACCCGACTTCGATCCGAACCAGACCGTGGTGATCACGTTCCCTGACGGAGCCCGCTTCACGGTCAGCCCGGCCGGCGAGTCCGGCGACACGGCCTACATCGTTTACAGCCACCGCAGCCAGACCCGCTATTTTTCAGTCACGGGCCTCAAGACCTTCGACTGGATCACCCGCGCGATCAGTTCCGAGGGAGTCTACAACGAAAACGAGATCATCGACTAGCCGCTTGCTGGCTCATGCCGCCGGATCAAATCTTTCATCCAGGCCGCGCAAACTGGAATGTCCGCCTCGTCCTGGATGCCGTGCAGGATCATGCCGCCCTCATACCCGATTTGTCTCAGCAAGACAAGAAACAAGTCATAATCAATAATGCCCCGGCCCGGTGTCGCAAAGCGGATCCCGGACGAAGCGGCGATATCTTTGCCATGGGCCAGGATCACGTCCTTGCCCAGCACATCGAAGGCATTTTGCAAGACAGCCGGCGCCAGGTCGGGATGCGCCTGGCCGGGCTGGAAGACATTGGCCCCGTCCATGACGATCTTGACCCGGGGGGATCCCAAGGTGTCGAGCAGCCGCCTGGAACGCTGCGGCGTCGCGGCGACATTGGCCGCCTCCGTCTCAATGCCCAGGTAAAGGCCGTAGCGGTCGGCAATCGGCAAAAGCGGCTCCATGTTGGCGCAAAGCGCCTGAAATGAGGCTTCCAGCGCGTTGTCAGGATGATAACGCCACATGTCATGCGGATCATGTGTGCCGGTGCATAAAGTCAGGATCGGACAGTCCAGGTCACGGCTCGCTGCGGCGATCACCGGGAAGCGGCGCATGTTCTCGCGCAGCCGGCCCTGGTCCGGATCGATCAAATTGAACGTCGCATTGATCGCCACAATGTTGAGGCCGTTGTTATCACACGCCTGCCGGATCCGGCTGATCAGGTCTGCACTGACCGTTTCGGGCATGTCCTCGATGCCGATCGATGCGAAATTAAACTGGACCTGATCGTATCCCGCCTGGCGAATTCTGGAAAACAACTGCTCCACAGGCTGTACACGGGGAAAGTCCGTGGTGCATAACCCGACCTTCATAACCGATCCCTCCTTGCTGTCCAGCCTATTCGTACAGGCCGTAAGCCTGACTGACGGGTTCGATAAACATGATGCCGTTGCCCGGCTCATCGATTTTCAGATCCTCGCGGATGGCATCGACAATCGCCTCCGTCTGGTCATGACGCGACAGGATCAGGACCAGTTCTTTTTCAGGTTCGACGGCCATGGCGAAAAGCTTTTGCGTATCGTGGATACCGGATCCCCTGGCGTTGATGATCGTTCCGCCCTTCGAACCGGCCCTTGCCGCGGCGTCGATCACCAGCTCCGCCCTGCCTTTGTCCACAACAACCGATATGGCCTGGTACATGGTGTTTTCAGCTCCTTTTTTCAAATCGCCGAGCGGGCACAAACTGCCTTGCGTGCCGCCGATAAAGCAAACAGGCGTCGTGAAGGCGATGCCGTGGTGCGGCTTGCCGAACTGGAAAACCTCATCCAGCTCGGCGAGGACTTTTCGGATGGTCGCTTCGCTGCCGACCATCATGACAATTTCCTTGCGCACATCCGTCAGGGCCAGCCACTCCAGCAGCCGGGACTTGACCGTCCCGTAGCCCAGCAGGACGGTCGCTCCCTGCACACCGTGCTTTTTTGCCTGCTGGATGACCTTGCTGCCCTGTCCGCAGTTGACGATCACGTGCAGCTTGTAATGCGGCTGATAAAGACCCGATTCCGTCATGCTTCGACGCCTCCTTTCCTGGTCTTGATTTTATAGACCAGGCCGAGAATCTGCAAGGCGATAACAGGCATCAGGGCGACCATCGCGATCATGCCAAAGCCATCGACCAGCACATTGGCGCCTTCAGACGCCGAAGCGACGCCGTTGGTGAAGGCCAGGATGAACGTCGCCGTCATCGGCCCGGACGCGACGCCGCCGGAGTCGAACGCGATGCCGATAAACAGCTTGGGGGTCACATACGTCAGGCCGATGGCGATGATGTAGCCCGGCAGCAGGTAGTGCCAAAGCTGGATCGCCGGCACCAGGATGCGCAGCATCGACAAGCCGACCGACAAACCGGCGCCTAGGGCCAGCGCGCCCAGCACCAAGCTGCGCCGGACATAGCCGCTGGTGACCGATTCGACCTGATGGGTCAGAACATAGACCGCCGGTTCGGCCAGGATGGTGACCATCCCGATGGCAAACCCGACCAGGACGATCACGGACGTGCGATCCAGCGACGCGATCTTCTGGCCGACAAAGGTGCCGACCGACATGAAACCGGCATGCACGCCGACCAAAAAAAGCACGAGGCCAACCAGGGTGAAGCCCAATCCGACGAGCATGCGTCTGAAACTGCGCCGGGACAGCTTGAACGCTTTTTTCTGGAAAACCAACAGCAGGGCCAGGATCGGCGACATCGCCATGAAGACTTCCAGCGAGGTGATCGGGACCCGGTTGAAGAACGGGCGCAGGATGCCGGCCTGAGCGGTCTCATGGCCGTTGACCGTTCCGGTCAGCGGACCCGGATGCGCGACGACGCTCATCAGCAGCACGGCCAGGATGGCGCCGATGGAAGCCGTTCCCACCAGGCCGAAGCTGTCCTTTTCCGACGCCTTGGCGTCTTTTTTCATCGCCGTGGCGCCGAGGGCCAGTGCCAGCATGAAGGGGACGGTCATCGCGCCCGTTGTTGCGCCGGAAGCGTCAAAGGAGATCGCCAAAAACTCGCGCGAGGAAAACAGCGAAAGGATTAAAACCAGACCGTAAAGGCCGGTCAGCAGCAGGTAAAGCGGAATGTTGTACACGACACGGACCATGCCCAGGGTCATCAGGACGGCGATACCCAGCGAAACGACGACAACCAGAAGCATTTTGGGGATTTGCCCGGCGGTCAAGGCGTCGACCTGGCCGGCCAGGATATGCAGGTCGGGTTCGGCGATCGAGATGATAAAGCCCAGCGCCAGTCCGGCGACGATCACGATCCAGAGCTTGTTGGAGCGGGCGACGACCGAGCCCATCGCCTGCCCGATCGGCGTCACGCCGACATCCACCCCGATCAGGAACACGGTCAGCCCGATGACTGTCAGGGCCGTCCCGATCAGGAACTGGGCCAGCATCGCTCCGGGCAGCGGCGTCAGGGAGGCATGCAGGATCAAGACAATCGCCGCAATCGGCAGCACCGCCATGAGAACTTCCTTCAGTTTGGTCCAAATGACATTCACACGCGCCGTCACCCTTTCGATTTTTTTGAACACACAGCCACATTATAGCATAACCGTGTCGGCAAACCGGCGGGCCGCTGGCATGAAAAGCGGTTTCGGGCAAAGTTGATATCGTGATCATCACGTGACATGATGTTTCGTCTGCTGTTTGGGCAGGTCGAAACAAGACTAGCCAGCCTGCTGTACATTCGCAAAAATTGGCTTAAAATAGGGATAGCAACGATGCAGGCAGGAGGATCCCTATGAAACAGGAAGAGCCCCCTAAGTATGACGCTTTCCAAGTGGCGCCGGACCCGATTTTGTGGAAGGACCGCAAGCGGATCCTGGGCATGCCGATCTCGTTCACCCGCTACGAAATTGACACCGAGCGGCTGACGACCCGGATCGGCTTTTTTCGCACCATCACCAACGACATCCTGCTCTACAGGATTCTGGACCTGAAACTCAGCCGGAGCCTATGGCAGAAGTTGTTTGGCGTCGGCACCATCATGCTGTACACGGCGGACCAGTCTGACAACCAGTGCCCGCTGGTCAACATCAAAAGGCCCGAGAAGGTCCGCCGCTTCCTGAGCAAGATCATCGAAAAGGAGCGCAACGACCGCAGGCTGACCGGACGCGAGCTGTTCGGCGTCGCCGGGGCCGGCATGACGGATATCGATGGAGACGGCGTTCCGGACTAAGCTGCTCAGGTCTCAGGCAGCGCATCCAGCCAGGCATAGCCGGAGTGGCCGGTCACACGCATCCCCTCGCGCAGGTAAAAGCGAAGCGCCCCGGTGTTGCTGTCCAGGCAATAGAGGTGAGGTTCCCCGGCTTGCTCCCTTAAGATGTCCGCGCGCGCCTGCTGCAGGAGAATCCGGCCCAAGCCCCGCCCCTGCCGATCCGGCGCAACCGCCATCAGGTCGATTTCGGCGCCTTTGCGCGCGACAAAACCGGCCAGGACGCCTTTTCCCACAAGCAAGCGGCATGCGCCGGCCTGCGCCAGATCGAGCCATTCCGCATCGTGTTTTTCCTTATCGCGGCTGAACAACGCGTCTTCGGGATCCGCGAACGTGTGCGACAGCGCCTGATCGAGCAGGCGGCAGACCGCCTCCAGCCAGGTGCTGTCATAGGAAACGAACGCCAGGTCCGGCGTCAGCACGGGCGGTAAAGCCGGCCTGGTGTCAAAGGCCAGCTCGTGCGTCTTATGTCCGTGCACCGGCCAGGGAAGATCGTGCCGGATCAGGCGGTCCAGGCGGCTGTTTTCCGGTGGATACCACAAGCTGGCCGGACCCGGTGCCTGGCATCTGGCCTGGCGGATCAGGCCGATCAGACCGTCCTCCTCCCCCGCGGGCAGGTCCGGGGAAAAGCCGATCTGAAGACGCAAGTGCCCGCGGAACAGGCAGGCGTGAAACACACCCCATGTATCGCCCCGGATAAAGTACTGCTTGATCACCTGGCCGCCAAAATCCGCGCTGCCCGGCGCGCCGTCGAAAATCCATCTCTCGCCCCGGTCCACCGCAGCCATCAGCCGGGCGGCCTGAGCATGTTCCTGATTTGACTCAAATGCGCGAAATCCCATTTATTCTCTCCCGATGGTCATGCTTGCCAACAAAAGGGGCCAGACGGTATGATACGATCAGATAAACTTTTTGCTGGAGCATGCCCGATGAAAATATCGACCAAAGGCCGCTACGCGTTGCGTGTCATGGCTGACCTGGCCAGGCAAAACCCGGACACATATGTTTCCCTGGCAGCGATCGCGGCGCGGCAGGACATATCCCTCAAGTATCTCGAGGCCATCGTCGCCAAGCTGCACCAGGCCGGCTTTGTGACCAGCCAGCGCGGCAAGAACGGCGGTTACCGGCTGGCCAGGCCTGCTGCTGCCTACACGGCCGGAGCGGTCCTCAAGCTGGTCGAGGGCAACCTGGCCCCGGTCGCCTGCGTGGAGGACGACGCTGTCACCTGCGCCAGGTCCGGCCAGTGCGACACGTTGCCGCTCTGGCTCGAGCTGGACCGCCTGATCGACCGTTATCTGGAAAGCGTCACCCTGGCCGACTTGCTTGACTGGCCGCCCCAGGAAGGCGAGACAGCTATTTCCCGGCAACCAGATCGATGATCCCCGAGATCTCCTCGGTCACTTCAACCGTGCCCATGTAGGCGCCGGATTCGTCGCGGACGGCGTAGTAGCGAACCAGGTCAAGCCGGTTTCCCTTGCGCACCGGCACGATCGCCTGGTCCTTCCTGCCGCTGCGGAAGGACTCGATCAGCTGTCGGATGCGGGGCACCAGCTGGGGCGGATGGCAGAGAAACACATTGCGCCCGATGATCGTCCGGGTCCGGGCGAACACCTGATGCTTGCCCTCGGAATAGTACTGGACCACATCGTCGCTGTCGATGAAGGTCAGGTCGGTCGGCAGCGTGTTGAGCATGCAGGTCAGCTGCTCGACGGTCAGGCGGCCGCTGGGCAGGTTGATCTTGCCCTCTTCCCGCGGCGCGTCCCGCTTGGCAGACCCTGTCTGACGCTGCAGCCAGACCGCCGCGTCGGAATTGGACGCCCCGGTTATGCCCTTGTTGAAAACCAGGCCGTATTGTTCGCTCTCCTGGGCGGCCAAGATCCAGTCGTCCGCCGTCAGGCAGCCGAGCAGCATCGGCATCAGGATCTCGTTTTCCTGCCGGACCATGCGTTCCACCTGGGGCAGCAGGCGGTCCGCGATCAGGCGGACCCGCCTGGTTGGGAGCTCTTGCTCGCGCACGGCCTCCTCGAGCAGTTTCATAAGTTCCCGGATGATCTGGTCGACGCCCCACATGACCTTGGCCGGAGCGGTCAGCCCCTCCCGCTCCAGGAAGGGGAAAAAGAGGTTCTCCTTGCGGTCATAATGCCGGACAAGCGCACCAAGATCCGATAGTGCGGCCAGGAGGTTGAGCCGATCCGGCTCCGATCCGGTTGCCAGGCAAGCCTCCAGATCCGGTTTGAAACGGTTTTCGAGAAATAGGAGCAACCCCTCATTCTCGCCGACGAAGACGCGGGCCGGATGGCCGTCTGCCTGGTCGAGCCGCCCCGAAGCATCCGCGGCCAGGCGGCCAAGCACCAGGTCGGTGTGCAGGGCGCTGGCGCGCTGGATTGCCTCGATGGTCACGCCGCGCGCAACCAGCAGGTTTTCCGCTCGGGCCAGATCCAGCGCGGACACGCTGCCAAGGCTGGTTTGATAGGTTTGCCTGACCTGCTCGGGCGGTAAGCCATCGATGAGGTCCTGAAGCAATTGGGCTAACGCTTCGATCCGGTTTTCCATATCGATCTCCTCGTGTTCTGCTGTTGTAAGGTCTTTGCTACGCACAAAGTTTACCACACTTGTCCGGCTGCCTGAAGCGCCCCGGCTGTTTATCTTTGCGCCGCCCGTGTTATGATTAAGACAAATAAAGCTGCTTGCCGCCGTCGCCGGCAGAAACTGGAGGTTGCTATGGATAAGCTGACCGCCCTGCACGTCATGCCGCTGCTGCCCGGACACGAAGCCGACCTTGCCGCGGACGCGTTCGACCTGATCCGATCGGGTGTCGCCACCGATTGTGCCTGCATGATGACCCTGGTGCCGGAAGGCAATCCGCCGCAAAACAAGGCCAAAATCCTCGGGGACCGCTTTCTGGCCTTTCGCGACGCCTACCCCGGCGATACCGCACACCTGGGCATCCTGGCCCAGGCGACGATCGGGCACGGCTATGTGCCTGACGAGCCCGCTTCGTTTCAGCAAATTGTGCGCCCGGACGGCAGCCTGGCCTACCAGATGTGCCCGTTCGACCCCGCCTTTCAGCATTATATCCGCGAAGCTATCGGGCACCTGGCTTCACTGCGGCCGGCCTTTATCATGATCGACGACGATTTCCGACTGCTGACCGGCCGCAACGGCTGTTTTTGTCCGCTTCACCTGGCCGAGACCGGCAGACGGCTGGGCCGGAGCCTTAGCCGGACGGAACTGATCGGGCTGCTGTCAGACGAGACGGTCGCCCGGCTGTACGACAACGTTCTGCTCGATTCGCTGCTCCAGCTGGCCGGGGTGATCCGGGACGCGATGGACGAAACGGACCCGGCTCTGCCCGGCAGCTTTTGCACCTGCTACGGCGATGTCCGCCACGCCGGGGCGATTGCCGGCAGGCTGGCCGGCAAAGGCCAGCCGCGCGTGGTCCGGATCAACAACGCCCGCTACCTGAACCCCGAAATGCGCTCGTTCCCGGTCCGGATGTACCACGGGACGGTCCAGATCGCCGCGCTTGACGACGACATCCTGGTCCTGGCGGAAACGGACACCTGTCCGCAGAACCGCTACAGCACGGCCGCCGCCCTGCTCCATGCCCACTATACCGGCTCCATCCTCGAGGGCTGCCACGGCGCCAAGCACTGGATCACCCGCACGCGCGCCTACCAGCCGGCCAGCGGAGCGGCTTACCGCGCCGTCCTTGGCCGCTATCAGCAGTTCTACGAGACCCTTTTCCAGGCTGTCCAGGCAAGCAGGCCGGACGGTTATGCTGCATCTGCCCTGCCGTCTGCTTCGTTTTTCAACGCGGCGCCGGTTCACGGTGACCGGGGCGGCTCGGAAAAGACCTGGGGCGCCCTTCTCGGCGTGCTCGGTCTGCCCTGCAACTACGCCCGGATGCCCGATCTGCCGGTCATGCTCACCGGCGAGGATGTCGGCCTCTTTTCTGACACCGATCTTCGGCAGCTGGCCGCGGGCGGGATGCTTCTGGAAGGGGCAGCGGCCGTCAAGCTCTGCGCGCGCGGGTTTGCCGCCGCAATCGGCGTGAACGCCGTACCCTACCAGGGGCCGCGCGTCTCCGCCGAACGCTGGGGGCAGAAGATCCTGGGATCGGACAGCACCTATGCGCATCTCGAACCGCTGGGACCCAAAACCAGAGTGCAGGCCATCCTGCTGCACCGAAAATCCGGCGTGGACGAGTCCTTTACCGAGATGGGTCCGGCCGCTACGCTGTTCACGAACGATTCCGGCGGGCGGGTGGTGGTGCTCGCGGCCAGCGTTGGCACCAGCAACAAGCTGTCGTCGTTTGGCTTTTACGACGCGGACAGAAAGCTGCAGTTGCTCGAGCTGTTATCGTTCATTTGCGGCCGCCCGGTCGCGTTCCACTACCCGGGCGACGCGGAAATCTACCTCAAGCTGCGCCGTTTCCCGGATGGGCGTTACCTGCTCGCACTGTTCAACCTCGGCCATGATCCGCTCGATACCATCCCGCTTGCATCCCCGCTTGCAATCAGCCGCGTGGAGCAGATCGCGCCGGACGGGCAATGGGTGCCGGTCGCGCTGGAAAGCGGTGCGTTGCTGGCTTCGCTGGCGCCGGCCGAACCTAAGGTTTTTCGCGTTACGGCTAAAGACCGGTAAGATTTCTTTCGATCTCCCGGTATCGCGCCCCGGCCCGTGCGCTTGGCTTGCCCTTTGCGCAGAAGTCAAACCGGGCCAGCTGGCGGTTGACGCGCTCGACGACAATCTGTCCGTCGATCCGCTTCGCCTCCAGCGCCGCCAGCGCCTCCAGGAAGCGTTCATCCTGGCGCGCCCGGCGGTAGAACGACAGCACATAGACATAATAAAACAGGTTGTAGGTCATAAACGGGTACGCGACCTGCATGAACAAGGTCCCGATCCCGTAATGGCAGGGACCGATCGGTCTGCGGATGCGCCAGTGCCCGAGCAGAAATTCGACCGCCCGGTCGAGTCCGGCATCCTGATCGGGATAGCCGGTCATCCGAAACGCGTTCAGGGCAGTCAGGGTCGGACCCGGATTTGAGCAGTCTGTCTCAGGCCCCCGGCCGTACTTGAATGCATGGCAGCGCCAGCCGCCGTCCATATGGCGGCTGTCGAGCAGGTGTCGAAAGGTCTTTTCCAGGCGCGGATCGGCAGCGAAGCCAAGCTGACAAAGGACATTCAGCGCCCCGATGGTGTGGCAGGGGTAAATGGCGCCTTTCGGCGCAACCCGGAAACGGCCGTCATCGCGCTGGCAGGAGAAGATCAAGTCGGCCATCGCCTGCAGAATAAGGTCAGCGGGACTGACTCCGACCTCCAGGAGCAGCAGGGCGCAGTCCAATGTTGTAAACGGACTGCCTTTGATCAGGTTCTTGTCCGGGGTCATCCAAAGGTCGGCGCCGTTATCGTGGCGTCTGGCCAGGATCGCCTCCAGGTCGCGGGGGTAAGTGGTTGGACCGGTCATGGGTTCGTCACCTCGATTGCTGGCAGAGCAAGCCAAAGCAGGCTGTTTCACGCTTATTCTAACCGATTTGGCGGGAAAAATCCGGGTTGTCCAAAAACGGGTCCGTCAAACGCTATTCTTATATGCAGGTGCTGGCGTGCAGATGTTGCCGCTGTCTCGAACCCGGAGACAGGCGTACAATGGTCGCAGATGAGCAGCCAAACGATTGGACAGCAGAGGAGACAAGCAACGTGTATCAGGCGGCAAGCAGGCCAGACAGGACCGATCCAGCCTGCAACCAGGCTATCATCGAGCTGGCACATGGCGACCGGGAGGCTTTGTCCGTCATCTATGACCGCATGGCCAGGCTGATTTTCTCCGTGGCCTATGCCACGACGGGCAATCCGGCCGATGCCGAGGATGTGCTGCAGGACACGTTGATCGCCGTCCTCCGCTACGCTTCGTCCTATCGGGACGGCAGCAATGCGCACGCCTTCGTTCTGACCATAGCGCGCCACCTGGCGATCGATGTCGTGCGAAAACGCAAGGCGACGGTTCCGCTTGACGAGATCGCTCCGGCGGATCAGCCGGTCTGCGAGACGGACTGGTCACGCTGCGATGTGCGGGACCTGCTGGCCGTACTGACTGAAGATGAACGGCAGTTGGTGGTCTTGCGCCTCTATGCCGGTCTTGGCTACCGTAAAATCAGCCGCGTCATGGAAATCAGCGTGGTCGCGGCCCAAAAGCGCTACCAGCGGGCGCTCAAGAAACTCAAACGCCTGCTGTAAGGAGGTCCAGACCATGAACAGGAAAACCATCAAATCCGTGCTCAAGCAGCTCGATCGCATCCCGCTGCCGGATAAGGAGACAATCCTGGCAGCCTGCGCGGCGCAGGATCTTCACGTCGGGCAGGCCGAACCCAAGCCCAAGCGCCGCCCTCATCTCAAGCCGGTCCTGGCCTCGCTTGTCGCACTGGGCGTGCTCCTCTCCGGTGCGACGGTGTACGCCGCCATAGCGGAAGCCCGGGACTACGCGGCGGCGGTCACGTTTTTCAACACCAACAACTTGCCCCTGGACGGGCTGTCGCGCAGCGAAATCAAACACGTCTACCGCGACATCAGCACAGGCACTTTTACGTTCGGCAAAACGGCGGACGTGGTCACGAGCAGTGTCAGCGGCTACGACCTCTTCCAGGAAGAGCCGACACCCGAGGACCTGGCCAAGCTCTGGCAAGCCAAAAACGGCAACCACACCTGGCCCGCCTTTTTGCCGGGCCAGGATGACGGTGTGACCTACCGGATATCCTATACGGAACGCCTCGATGAGAAACTCGGTTTTAACGTGACCGACCAGAGCGTGATCCAAAAATGGGTCGACGGCCAGCAGGTCTGGGAGGCCTCGTTCAAAAATCTTTGGCTCGACAGCTATGCGGTATTGGGTGATTCGGTTATCGTGTACGGACAGACCCCGACCTGGTCGTCCGAGCAGACCCAATATGCCTGGCTGGCTCTGGTGGACGCTAGCGGCCAGATCCGCTGGCAGCACGTCATGGACAACGGCTTCAAGCACGAATACATCGGCGCGGTCCTGCCGGACGAGGACGGCTTGGCCGTGTTCAGCCGCGGCAACCTGAAGGTTCTCTGCCTGTCCCGCTTCGACCGGACGGGCCAACGCACCCACTTCAGCCAGACCGAAGTCGGCAGTTACGGCATTCGCAACGCGGCGCGGCTTGCCGACGGCTATCTCGTGCAGCTGCTCGATTACGCCCAGGGCGACCGCCTGATCAAAATGACGCGCGACGGAACCCTGGCGGATGCCTACACCTACGGCTCTGAAGACGAGAACTACTATATCGCCGATATGGCTGAGTTCGCCGGAAAGATCTGCCTGAGCGCTTATGCGGTCCCGCGCATGGCCGATGATATGCCGCACACCAGCCACTACGAGATCGGGCCGGTGCTCGAGGAAATATATGCCGGCAAGGATTTCGAGATCAGCAACGAGGCGCTGACGCAGAAAGTCCGTGACAACTACACGGCCCTGCTCCTGATCTGCGATCCAA
>JAAZFW010000211.1 GCA_012511525.1 Clostridiaceae bacterium | reverse complement strand
GCTGGTGTCTGAGCTCTCGTAGCCCCAGACCTCGCGCAGGATAAAGCGATGAGTCAGAACTTTTCCTTCGTGTTTGATCAGGAGCTGGAGCAGCTTGAATTCGATCGGGGTCAGGTGGACGTCCTGGCCATCGATCTGGACCATGTGCCGGTCAAAATCGACGGTCAGGCAGCGGTTGCGGTAGATCGGGCTGGCCGGCTGCGGGCTCGAGCGGGTCAGAAGACTGCGTTCGGCGCCCCGGACCCGCGCCAGCAGTTCGCCCATGTGAAAGGGCTTGGTGATGTAATCGTCGGCGCCGAGGTCGAGCGCTTCGATTTTTTCAAATTCCTGGCCGCGCGCCGATACGACCAGGATCGGCAGTGTGTCATGCTGGCGCAGTTCGGAGATGATTTCCAGCCCGTCGCGGTCCGGCAGTCCCAAGTCGAGCAAAATGATGTCCGGATGGTGGGATGTGTAATAGAACAGACCGCTGGCCGCCGTATCCGCGACCAGAACCGTATAGCCATGCTTTTGCAATGACACAGCCAGGAAATTGGCGATGTACTTGTCATCCTCGATGACCAGGATCGTGCAGCGTTCGCTCATGCTTCGGCCTCCTTGGGCAGTGTGAAGACAAAACGCGATCCGTGCGGCAGGTTCGGCTCGACCCGGATCGCGCCGCCGTGAGCGACGACGATTGCTTTACAGATCGCAAGGCCCAGGCCGATGCCGCGTTTGCCGTCTGTGATGCCCTGGTCCAGTGTGACGAAACGGTCGAAGAGCGTCTGGCGGATGCTCGGATCGATACCCGGGCCGCAGTCGGAGACGGCAATCTCCAGGTTGTTGTCGCGGCAGCGTGCCGTCAGGTCGATCGCGCTGCCGGGCGGCGTGTGGCGGACGGCATTTTCCAAAAGGTTGACCAGGACCCTGACGATCAGCTTGCCGTCCATCTGGACCATGGTGACTTCGTCGGGCAGACTGACGGTGAACGGCCGTTCCCGGAGGAAGCGTTCCATGTGCTGGACGGCTTCGCTGACAACATCGTCGACGACCTCGGCGGTCTTCTGTACGACCAGGTTCGCTTCGTTGATGCGCGTCATCTGCAAAATGTTGTCGACCAGGCTGGACAGCCAGAGGATTTCCTCGCTGATGTCGGACGCCAGCTTGCGGCGTTCGCTGTCAGACAGCTGCTCGTAGCCGTCTGCCAAAAGGCTGCCGGCGCCGGACAGCGCGGTCAGGGGGCTGCGCAGGTCGTGGGCGACAGCACGCAGCAAGGTGGCGCGCAGCTTCTCGCGTTCCATAGCCAGGCGGATGTTCTCCTGCTCCTGGCGCAACTGCTCGCGGTCGAGCGCGCTGCCGAGCTGGGCAGCGACGGCCTGGACGATCAGGGCGGTCTGGCTGTCGACGGAAGCGGCGCCATACAGCTGAAGCCTGCCCAGCTGGCCGACCGATGAGCGGATCGCGTACACCGGTCCGCTTGGGTTCAGGCTGGTGGCGATGATGCCGTATCTTTCCTGGCTTGGCTCCAGCACGATGCCGCAGCCGAATCCGGCCTGTTCCCGGACGGTGCGGATTGCCAGGGCCACCATGTTCTCCTTGCCGCTGACGGAGAGGAAACCCGAGGCGATCTGGTATAGGATCTGGGCGGTGCGGGCGTTTTTGGCGGCCAGGTCCATCTGCTGCTGCAGACGCGAAGTGATCACGCCGGACACAACGGCGGTGATCAGGAAAAACAGCAGCAGGATGATGTCGTTGCTGCTGGTGATGACAAAGGTGAAACGCGGTTCGGTAAACAGGTAGTTGAACAGCATCAGGCCCGCGATCGACGACAAAATCCCGCATGAGATGTTCCGGGTCAGAACCGTGGTGAAGATGACGCCGAGCAAGAACACCATGATGATACTTTCCTTGCCGACACCCAGCGCGCTGACCAGCAGGGAGCTAAGCGTGGACGCGATCATGATCAGCAGGGCTTTCAGCAGGCAAAGCCCGTAGCGGCCCGGCCCAATAAGACGCATGCGATCACCTCCCTGGAAGCAGTATACGTCCCGGGTCAGTTTTTTTCCATCAGCTTCAAAAGGTCCTGCTTGCTGCCGGCGACAAAAATGTGCTCGTTGTGGGCGAAGACATAATCCGGACTGGTGATCGGGACGACCTGTTCGTTGCGCTTCACGGCGATGATGTTGAGGTTGTGGCGGGAACGGACATCAAGTTGTTTGACCGATTTGCCGGACCAGTTGTCGGGCAGCTTCATCTCGAAGATGGCGTATTCGGGCGTCAGCTCGATATACTGGAACGCGTTGCGGGCGCTGGTGTGAAACGCCGTGCGCTGGGCCATGTCCCGCTCGGGAAAAATCACCTCGTCGGCCCCGATGCGGCGCAAAAATTTGGCGTGGATGTCGCGGTCGGTCTTGGAGATGACATAACGCGCACCCAGATCCTTGAGCAGGGAGGTGATTTCCAAAGAGGACTGGAAGTTGTCGCTGATGCAGACAAAACAGATGTCGAAGTTGCCCACCCCGAGTGATTTGAGGATCTCCGGCGACATGCAGTCGCCGACCAGCGCCGTCGTAACCTGCGGGGCTATTTTGTTGACCGCTTCCTCGTCCCGGTCGACAACCATCACCTCGTTGCCCAGTTCAGACAGCTTGAGCGCCAGGTGTGTTCCGAAATGACCCAGCCCGATGACCAGCAT
>JAAZFW010000210.1 GCA_012511525.1 Clostridiaceae bacterium | reverse complement strand
GCCCAAGGTCATGTGGGGCGTGGACGACGAAATCCGCGCGCAGATCAAGGCGGTCCGCCAGGCTGTCGCCGCCTGGTCCGGCCAGCAGGAAATGACCGACGCACTGCGAAGCCAGGTCCCGGACGCCATGGTCAGGGTCCGGGAGATGATATTCAAGGAAGAAAACATCCTGCTGCCCCTGGCCCAGGAGACGCTCAGCGAATCGGAGTGGGGCCGGATCGCCCAGGAGAGCTCGGATATCGGCTATTGCCTGATCAAACCGGAAAGCGTTTACCCCTGGCGTCCCAAGGCGACGGAGGCAACTCCGGACGAGAATGCGGCATCCGGGGCGATGCCCGAAGGGATGTTGCGCTTGCCCAGCGGAATCTTAAAGCTGGATGAGATTGTCCGTCTGCTGGATACGCTGCCTTTCGATCTCACCTTTGTCGACGCCGAAGACACCGTGCGCTATTTTTCGCAGGGCAAGGACCGGATCTTCGCCCGCACCAAGGCAATTATCGGGCGCAAGGTCATTCATTGCCATCCGCCGGCCAGCGTCCATGTCGTCGAGCGGATCCTGGACGACTTCAAAGCCGGCAGGCGTGACCAGGCCGATTTCTGGATCCACATGGGGCCGCGATATGTCCTGATCCGCTACTATGCCGTGCGCGACGAGAACAGCGCGTATCTGGGGACGCTGGAAGTGACCCAGGACATCGCGCCGATCCAGGCGATAACCGGGGACAAGCGGCTGCTTGACACCTGACCGGCTTACAAGTTGGGCAGCGTCAGGCGGGTGCTGACCGACAGGGTACGGATCTCGTCGGCCGTCAGTTCGCGGCCTTGCTGCTGCGACAGGTAGATCCCCTCCTGCAGCAGCTGGGTCTCGAGGGCAATCCGGGCCGTCGGCAGCAGCGGGCACTGCCCGGTCAGGGCGGCGATCCAGTGGACCTGGCTGCTGTCATAAGCGGATTGCTCGGCAAAGACGGTGTGGTTGCGGTAATCCATGGCCTTGATGTCGATCTCGGCCTCAAGCTCGAGGTCGTCCTGGGTAAAGAAGAAGCGCAGCGGGTCGAGGCGGATGCCGCCCAGGTCGCCGAGCATCAGCGATCCCGGGAACGGGCCCATGTGCACCGCCCAGGACTCGAGGACATCCAGAGTCAGGTTGTTTTCATACGTCGCGAAGCCGCAGCCCAGTTCTTCGACGTTGAAACCGGACAGGCGTTTTCGCTCCTCGTTCATGGCAACCCGGGCGTAGGTCGAACCCACGACCCGTTCCAGGGCCGGCAAGCCGGCCAGATAGAGCATCTGGGCGATGTGGTAGACGCCCATGTCGAACAGCGCGCCGCCGCCGGAGGTTGTCTTGTTGACAAATTCCTTGGTGGCATAGCCGTCGACATACGGCCGGCCGCGCCTTCGCCAGCCATACGAACGCATGTGGTAGAGGCGGCCAAGCCGTCCCTGGTCGATCAGGCGGCGGGCCGCCTTGGTTTCCTGCTGATACAAGGTAGCCAGCTGGATGTGCAGTTTCCTCCCGCTCGCCTCCATGGCCTTGAACATGGCCAGTGCGTCGGCATACGATCCGGCCATCGGCTTCTCGCAGTAGACATCCTTGCCCGCCTCGAGCGCGGCGATGGCCACCGGTGCGTGCAGGTTGTTGTGCAAACACACATCGACCGCCTGGATATCGTCTCGCTTGAGCAGCTCGCCGATGTGCGTGGTGCGGTCCTTTTCCGGGATGTTGTATTCTTCGCCGGTCCTGGACAGCACCTGCGGGTCGATATCGCAGAGCGCGACGACGCGCGCCTGGGGAATCTGGCTGTAGTTGCGCAGATGCGCGTGGCCGATGATGCCGTTGCCGATCACGCCGATTCGAATCGGTTCCATTTTATCACCTCACCTCACGGGGCAGCCCCTGGCGTACGCTCCGGGCGATGAACCCTTCGTCGTCCGCCGTTTCGGGGCTTTCAGCTTCAAGTTCCGCAATTTGGCTCTGCAGGCAGCCCAGCTGCCAGGCGACGCGCGGCAGTTCGTGCTGGCCGCTGTGGTGCTCGATGCTGCAGGCGCCCGTGTACCCGCTGGCGGCCAGCCGCTTGAGGAGCGGTTTGCACCAGGTCACCGTGTCGGCTGGGAAATGGGTGTGCATCAGGCAGGGCAGACAGACCTCGAGCAGGCTCGCTTC
>JAAZFW010000209.1 GCA_012511525.1 Clostridiaceae bacterium | reverse complement strand
GGGGCTCTTGGTGGTGCCGGGCCTGATCGATCTGCATACGCATGTCTACGACGCGATGACCGCCTTGTCTGTACCGGCGGATCCGGTCGCGCTGAATACGGGTGTGACCACGGTCGTCGACTGCGGTACATCAGGCGCCGCGACATTTGCGGGTTTCAGGAAATATTGTGTCGAACCGGCGCGCTGCAGGATCCTGGCCGCCGTCAACATCGCCACGATCGGCCTGGCGAACATGCCCGAGTGCGGCTATGCGCCGTTCGTCGACAGCAACAAGGCCGCGTCCTGCATCGAGGCGAACCGGGACATCGCGGTCGCCGTGAAAATCCGGGCCAGCCGTAATGCGCTGGGCGACCAGGGTACGATTCAGACGCTGTGGATGGCCCGCGAAGCGGCTGAGGTTGCGGGCGTGCCCGTGATCTGCCACCTGGGCGAACCGCCGCCGGCCTACGATGAAATCCTGGGGGCTTTGCGTCCGGGCGATATTCTGACCCATTGCTTCAGGCAAGGCCCGATGCATTGCCCGATCGACAGGGGCGGCCGGGTCAAGAAGACGGTTGAGCAGGCGCGTGCCCGGGGCGTGCTGTTCGATGTCGGCCACGGACGGGGAAGTTTTTCCTGGCGGACCGCCCGCTTGATGCTGCAGCAGGATTTCTGGCCGGACATCATCTCAACCGACCTGCATACCGGCAGCATCCAGCCGCCAATCGCCATATCCATGCCCGATGTGATGTCCAAAATGCTGCATTTGGGCATGGACCTGAACGCGGTCCTGGCCGCGGCGACGATCAATCCGGCCCGGAGCATCGGCTGGCAGGACCGGATCGGCAGCCTGAAAGTGGGCCAGGCAGCGGATATCGCCGTCCTGCGCCTGGAGGAAGGCGCGTTTATGCTGTCCGACTCACACCTCAATCTGGAAACGGTTGCCAGAAGATTTATAGCAGTCTGGACCATCCTGGCCGGCGAGCCGGTGCCGTGCCGGGACAGATAAACGGGAGGGAATAACCGATGGATATGCAAGATGCGATCTTGAGCCGACGGACCATTCGCAAGTACCAGCAAAAGCCGATCAGCCGGGATGTGCTCGAACAGCTTATCGCCGCGGCCAGGCTGGCCCCTTCGGCATCCAACCTGCAGCCGCTCGCCTACCTGGTCATCGACGATCCGGCCATGCTCGAACCGGTGTTTCGTCTCGTACGCTGGGCCGGTTACATCGCGCCGCACGGCAATCCCCGCGATGGTGAGAAACCGGTCGCTTATCTGGTGGTGCTGGCCGATACGTCCATCCGCGCGAGCGGTTTTGAGCACGACGCCGGAGCCGCCATTGAAAACATCAGCCTGTTGGCCTGGAGTCTGGGTATCGGCAGCTGCTGGATCGGTTCTGTCAACAGGGATGAGCTGCGTTCACTGTACAAAATCCCCGACTGCTACACGATCGATAGCGTGATCGCATTGGGTTATAGCGCTGAAGCATCCGTCGCGGAGGAAGAAGCCGGATCGATCCGCTACTACAAGGATGAAAAGCAGACGCTGCATGTTCCCAAGCGGAAAATGTCAGACATCTGCTTTATCAATCGGATCGGCTAAGCGATGCCAAGACTGGGTCAGCCGCCTGGCCGGGCCGTTTACCGGAGAACCTCAGTTAAACAGCGCTTGGACCGGAACCATTAGACCGCTGAACAGAAACGATTCCGCAACATCACCAGTTCTGAAGTGTCGGCTGTCAGCTAGATCCTGTTCTTCGAACCGGTGGACAGTCACATCTTCGTTGAAGGGATTGACGATCCAGTATTCACGGACACCGGTGGACAGGTACAGGTCCATCTTCTTAATGCAGTCCTTGCCCCGGGTGCTTTCGGACAGGATTTCCACCACCAGGTCCGGAACACCCATGTAGTAGCCTTGTTGATTGACTTTCTCTTCGAGGTCGCAGATGACCATCAGGTCCGGCTGAACGACATTGATGTTCTCGGCAAAGCGGTGCAGCGTGATGTCATAAGGGGCCAGCATCGGCCGGCAGGGCTTACCGCGGAACCAGGATGCAAACATATAATGCAGTTCACCCAACGCCTGCTGGTGCACGGTTTTGGGCGAGGCTATTTCGTAGATGACGCCGTCGATGAATTCATAGCGTTTTTCGCTTGACTGCGTCAGTTCCAGGAATTCTTCGTACGTTGCTTCCCTCGGGTAGGCCGCGGTGGCTTCAGCCGGCTCTGAAATCTTCAGTGAAGAAGACGGCTGGGACTTTGGTTCGTCGTAGGCGATCAGACGAGCGACCTTATGACCGCTGCTGACCACGATAATTTCCTCGCGCATCGCTTCGCGCAGATACCTGCCCAGGTTGTTCTTCAGATCCGTTGCATTGACCAGCATAGGCACCTCCTTGCGCTGTTGGCTAAAATAGCTAATATAGCCATTATAGTCTGATGCAAGAAGTGAGTCAAGCCCGTTCAATCGATAGGTTTCGACGCTCTTTCTTGATGCATCCTGATGATATTACGATGCGATCTGGTGCAGATACCGGCCAGGTTCTGGATCAGGTCAGATTGCGGATCCAGCGGCCGCGACGGAAAAACCAGGCGCCCAGCAGCAGCTTGAACAACTCCAGCGACTGCAGCGCCAGGTAAAACATCACCATGGTCGGCTGAGCCAGCTGGCTGAGGGCGATGGCGATCGGAATGACGATCAGCCACATGCATCCTGAGTCGATGACCAGGGTGGAACGCGTTTCACCGCCGATCCGCAAGATGAAAAAGATGCTGACATTCAAGGTGATGACGGCGTAAAGACAAGCGTTGATGCGCAGCATCTGGCTGGCGCTATGCCGGATTTCGTCGATCACATTGAACAGATTGGGGATATACGCCGATAAGGCAAACACAATCACGCCGCAAGACAGGGAGCAAACCGCAGCCAGGGTCATCAGGCGGCCGGCATTGGCTTTGGCTTCTGCGAAGCGGCCAGAACCCAGGCGGGTGCCGACAAACACCGACACGGCGGCGCCAAGGCCGTTGAAGATGATAAAGTTGATGTTGCCGGTCATCTCCACGATGACCAGGCTGGCGATACGCGGCTCATCGACCTGGGCGTACGTCCAGAACAAGGTGGCTATGCCCAGTGACCAGAACAGTTCGTTGCTGATCAGGGGAATGACCCGGCCGATGGCCCGACTGAGGATTTGGCGGTTGAGGCTGCGGATTGCATCAAACTGGCTGGTGAAATAATGGCGGCCGCGCAGGATCAAAACCAGGTACAGGATCATCTCAAGGCAACGGGCAATCAAGGTGGCCAGCCCGGCGCCGCGCGCGCCCATCTCAGGAAATCCGAAGCGGCCGAAAATCAGAAGATAATTCAGCGCCGTATTGAGGAGAACCGCCAGTGATCCGATCAGCATCGGCGGCCGGGACAATCCGATGGCGCGCAGCGCCGTCATGCTGGCCAGACTGACGGCATAGGGCAGATAGCTGTAACGGATAAAAACCAAATAGTTGAGACCGGCTTCGATCGTCGTCGGATGGGTGACGAACAGGCGAAGAATCCGGTCTGGCATGGCGCTGATCAAGATCAGGAAAAAACTGGCCGTCGCCAGGGAACCGCCGACGCTGAGCATGAAAAAACCCTGGCTTTTTTCGTGCTCAGATGCACCGAAGTACTGGGCGATGAAGATACCCGCTCCGCTGGTAACGCCAAACAGCACCGCCTGCATGACCATGAAGTAACGATTGGTCACCACAACGCCAGATAGTGTTTCGGCGTTGATCTGGCCGACCATGACACTGTCGACAAAGCCCATCGACGACATGATCAGCTGCTGGATCATGACAGGAAAGGCGACGGCCAGCACCTGTTTGGTGAAGGATCCGCTGTCCGGCAAATGCCCGAGGCGGCCCGGTGACGTTGCCATGCGTGAATCTCCCTTGGCTCTATAACGGCTTGTATGGAACTGATATCCATTATATGGGGCCATTCATCCGGTAACAAGCTAAATGGGATGACCGTACCGTCCAGGCTTTGCGCCGAAATGGGCACTGGCTCCAGCAGATGCTATTTCGCGAAGGATCCTGGCTGTTTTTGCGCTTCTCGCATAGCACGCTAGGAGCTGATCGCTGCAGCCGTTACAATGGATCTCATTCCAGTGCCCTTTTTAGCCTGACAGCAAGCGGCGATGCCACGGAGGTTGTCCATGGACCAAGCCACAATCGGGGAAAAGTCTGTCAATCGTCTGCTTCCGGTTTTAGCCGGCGTAGCCATCCAGCTTTGCCTGGGAACCGCCTACATCTGGGGCATCTTTCAAGTTGAGCTGATCGCCCGTTTCGGCTGGAGCCAGGCT
>JAAZFW010000208.1 GCA_012511525.1 Clostridiaceae bacterium | reverse complement strand
GGGTCGTGCTCGATTGTTTTGTCAAAGTCCTTGAGCGCGTCCGCATAGCGGCCCAGCTGCATGTTGACGTAGGCGCGGGCGATCAGGGAGTTGGGATTTTCCGGGGCGATGGCGCAGGCCTTTTCGGCGTCGGCCATGGCCTGGTCGTAGTCGCCATGCAAAAACCAGGCGTTGGAACGCAGGCAATAGCCGGCAAAATCATCGGGAAACTTGCTGATCAGCGTATCGCAGGCGGCCATGCTGCGCACCGTGTCGGGGCTTTGCTTGAGCAGACGCGCCTGGATCAGGAGCAGCTCGTACTGGTCCGGGGTCAGCTTGAGGGCTTTATCCAGCCAGAAGAGCGCTTCGTCCACGCGGCTGTCGTATTCGAGGGCCAGCACGGCCTCGAGCAGGTACTCGCCGCCGTACCCGTAGATCGGGTCGGCCTGGCAGCGGGCGTGCCAATCGCGCGCGGCCTGCACCACTTCGTCGACCGCGTGGCGCTGGCGGGCTTCGGCGATTTTCTGCATCGTTTCCAAGCGGGCCAGGATCGGCTCTGAGACGTGATGGTGGCGGGCCTCTTCCCGATCCGCTTCGATCTGTGCCTTGATCTCAGGGGGCCAGTCCGCAAGCAGCGTTGCCAGGTAGAGGCGCAGCACGGGCGCCCAGCGCAGGGCCAGGCGGCGGTCCAGTTCGGCGCAGGGCCGGACCATCAGGCGTCGGTAGCTGCGCCGGACGCGGGCCAGGATCCGGCTGGCCTTGATCCATTCGTTGAGCTTCTGGTAAGCCAGCTGGCTGTCCTCGATCTCCGCCTGCAGCCAGATGGCCGCCAGCTGGTGACAGAACAAGTTCTGTCCCTCGCTAATTCGGGTGATCTGGCTGCCGGCGTCCTCGAATTCGCCGCGCATCAGGCTGCGGACGACCGTGAGCGTCTCGTAAAGCCGCCCGCTCTGGCTGGTGTTGTCGCCCGGGAAACGGGGAATCGGGCCGTCAGCAAACAGCACCTTGATCAGGTGTTGCTCATTTTCCAGCAGATCCTGCCATTTACCGTCGGTATGCATCATGCTAGTTCCTCATGCTGTGGATCGGGGCCGGGATGCGGCCGCCACGGGCGATAAACGCTTCGGCCGAAGCGGGGTTGACGGCCATGATCGGTGCTGAGCCCAGCAGGCCGCCGTAGTGGACCGTGTCGCCGACCGTCTTGCCGGGCACCGGGATCAGGCGCACGGCGGTCGTCTTGTTGTTGAACGTGCCGATGGCCATCTCGTCGGCGATGATGGCCGCGATCGTCGCGGCGGAAACATCGCCGGGAATCGCCACCATGTCGATTCCGACCGAGCAGACCGAGGTCATCGCCTCGAGCTTTTCCAGGCTGATCCGGCCGGACGCGGCCGCGGCGATCATGCCCTCGTCTTCGCTGACCGGGATGAAGGCGCCGCTGAGGCCGCCGACAAAGGACGAGGCCATCGTGCCGCCCTTCTTGACCGCGTCATTGAGCATCGCCAGGGCGGCGGTCGTGCCCCAGGCGCCGCAGGTCTCAAGGCCCATCTCCTCCAGGAT
>JAAZFW010000207.1 GCA_012511525.1 Clostridiaceae bacterium | reverse complement strand
GTCAAGGGAAGATGGATCCGGCCCAGGGGCGGCGTGTTGTAGCTGCCGGCGTCGAGCAGCTGGAAACCGGCAGGGTCAAAAGCCGCCTCCAGCCTTGTGAAATGAACGAAGAAGAAGCGGACGGCCGGCCCGGCCCGGTCGCCTTCGAACAACCGGCCGGCCCGCTCCAGGTACCATTGGCCGGCCGACAGCTCGTGGCTGCTGCCATCTTCGGAAAAATACAGTTTTCCTTCCAAAACAAAAACCAGCACGCAGATGTCCAGACGCCGGTTGACATGCCGCTTGCCGGCTTCAAAAACCCGGAATCCGCTGGAAATATGGCAGGGAAGCTGCCCGGTGTCCAGAACGATCACGTCTTCAGCCATAATACATCCTCAACGGAAAATGCAAGTTTTTCAGCGCAAAATACACTTCATGCACCTCATTATATTTGCTAGAGTCAAGACAGGCAAGCCAGGCGATGATCGCTTATGACCTGCCGCACTTGATATAAATCTGGAGGTTGCAGAAATGAAACGATTCGTGGAACCGGTTCGTGAACTGGATGTTTTGGCTGATGCCGATGTGGTGGTCCTGGGCGGCGGCCCGGGCGGTCTGCCGGCGGCTGTCTCAGCGGCGCGCAGCGGATTCAAGACGATCATTGTCGAGCGGTACGGCGTGCTCGGCGGCTTGGCGACGACCAGCCTGATGGGCCCTTTCTTTGGCTATGCTCCGGTCGAAGGCCGTTATGCGCCGGGCAAGCAGGCCCATATCGACACGTCCCAGCACCTGATCCTGGGCGGCATCCCGGTCGAGCTGGTCCGCCGCCTGCAGAAGATCGGCGGGGCATTCGGCGACGACCGGATCGAATGGGACGCGATCCGTTTTGACCCGGAGCTGTTCAAGATCGTTTGCGACGAGATCTGCCTGGACGCGGGTGTCAAGATCATCCTGCATGCCTGGGCGGTGGGGACGATCGTCAAGGACGGCCGGATCGAGGCGGTTATCCTGGAAAGCAAGTCGGGCCGCCAGGTGGTTACCGGCAAGATCTTTATCGACGCGACCGGCGATGCCGACATCGCCGCCTTCAGCGACGTTCCTTTCAGCAAGGGCCGCAAGGCAGACGGACTGACCCAGTCGATGGGTACCCGATTCAGGATCGGCAATGTCCGGCCGCGCACCCCGGAGGAGATTGAGGAAGGCAACCACCTGGTGTCCGAGGCGATCAAGGAAGGCAAGCTGCATTGCCGCAGCACCGGCTGGGTCGACGAGGTCGGATCGACGATCCGCGACAACGAGATGACGCCGGACACGACCCGCGCCGCCGGCGATGGGACCAACGTGATGCACCTGACCCGCGCCGAACTGAAAATCCGCAAAGACACGATGGAGATGATGCAGTTTCTTAAGGAAAAGGTGCCCGGATTCGAAAACGCCTACCTGATCGATTTCCCCTTTACGGTCGGCGTTCGCGAAACGCGCCAGATCACCGGCATCGACCAGCTCAGCGACGACGATGTGTTGAAGACCAACAAGTATCCGGAAACCGGCATCGCGAAGGGCTGCTGGTGGATCGACGTCCATTGCCCGTTGGGCTACATCAGCCCCTGGGACGCGCGCACATCGCTATGCTCGGAGCTGTGCCGGGTCGAGGATTTCATGGGCAAGCCCTGCATCATGAAGGCCAAGGCACGCGACCAGCTGGCGCCGGCGCCGTTCCTGCGTGAAAACGACCATTATGACATCCCCTACGGCTGCCTGGTGCCGCAGACCATCGACAACCTGCTGGTATCAGGACGCTGCATATCGGCGACCCACATCGCCATGGCCAGCCTGCGGGTAATCGGCACGTGTTTTGCCATCGGCGAGGCGGCCGGCAACGCGGCAGCCATCGCCCTAACCGATGCGGTCACACCTCGTCAGC
>JAAZFW010000206.1 GCA_012511525.1 Clostridiaceae bacterium | reverse complement strand
GATTTCCTCGCCCAGATCAGGCAGACCGAGCAAGAAGCGGCAGACCAGGTGCAGCAGGCACGTGAAGCCGCAAAAACATATCTTGAGGCAGCCCGCGAACAGGCAGCCGAATCCCTGAACCTGGCCCAGCAGGCCGCGGTCCAGGAGCAGCAGGCCTTGTTGTCGCGGGCGGAACAGGAGGCTGACCGCATCCGTGCCGAGGCGCAGCGAAATGTGCAGCTGGACAAAGAGCGGATGCTGGACCAGTCCCGGGACAAGATCAAGCGGGCCGCGGAACAGATCGCGGAAAGGATTGTGACGGACCGTGCCCATCGTTAAAATGGAAAAACTGACCGTGATCGGCCTGCGCGAAGAGCGCGATCCGATCATGGACACCCTGATGCGGCTGGGCGCGGTTGAACTGATCGAGCCCCCGGCGGAGCAGGAGACAAGCGCGGAAGAGGCGGCGCTTGTTCCCGAACGGCAGGCGATCCAGGGCGAAATCAGCCTGATGTCGCGTCTGGAAATGGCTATCGACATCGCGAGGCGGCGCCATCCGGTCAAACGGAAGATGTTCTCAGGCCGACGCCAAGTCGACGCTGCCACCTTGATGGGCGTGGCCGGCCGGGAAAAAGAGCTGCTTGGCCAGATCGCCAGAATTGAGCAGAATCAGACCCGTATCGCCGAGCTGCGCCAGCAGCTTGGACATTTAGCGACGCTGCGCGATCTGCTTCAGCCGTGGGAAGGCCTCGATCTCGATCTAAAGCAGCAGCAGACAGCCCATGTCCAAGTCTTTCTGGGCAGCCTGGACACGCCGGAAATGCTGCGTCAGGCGGAGACCCAGTTGCGGGAAGAAGTGCCGGAAAGCCTGTTGACGGTCCTGTCCGAAGATGAAGGCGGGCTGCGCTGTGCGGCGGCCACGCTGCGCAGCCGATCTGACCTGGCGCGCAGCATCCTGCGCAAGGCCGGCTTCAGCCCCCTGCCCGAAATCGACACGCCTGGAACACCTTCCGAGCAGCTCAGCCGCATAAGCGGCCAGATCCGTGAGATCCAGCAAGAGCTGGCTCGCCGCGAGCAGGAGCTGGACGAGCTGGCCCAGAGCGGAGCAGATTTCGAAGTGCTGCACGATTTTTTGCTGATCCGGCATGACCGGCTCAAAGCATCCTCCGATCTGCCGGGCAGCCAGCATACGTTCTGGCTGCAAGGCTGGGTTCCCGCACACCTGGTCAAATCGGTCGCCCGGGGCCTGGAGAGCCGTTTCATGGTCGCACTCAGCCATGAGCCGGCCGGCCCGGAAGACGAATACCCGATTCTGCTCAGCAACAGCAAACTGGTCAAACCATATGAAGTCATCGTGGAGATGTTCAGCCCGCCATCGACCCGCGAGCAGGATCCGACGCCCCTGCTGGCGCCGTTCTTTTTCTTCTTTTTCGGCATGATGCTGAGCGACATCGGCTACGGGCTGCTTCTGTCGGGTCTGTGCGCCCTGCTTCTTTTCAAAGTCAAGGCCAAGGGCGAAATGGGCCGGATGGTGAAGATGCTCTTTTTGTGCGGCATCTCATCGGTAATTTGGGGCTTCCTCTTCGGCAGCTTTTTCGGCGACATGGTATCGGTTCTGTCCCAGGGGCGCCTGGTTATCCCGGCACTCTGGTTCAACCCGATGGACGATGCCACCAAGCTGATGATCTGGAGCATGATTTTCGGCGTGATCCACCTGTTTGCCGGCATGGGCGCCAAGGCCTATTTGCTCTTTGTTACCGGCAGGGGCAAGGACGCGGTGCTCGACATCTTCCCCTGGTACCTGATTATCGCCGGGCTTGGCATTTTGCTCGGAGGGATCGGCGGCCAGACCGGGCTTTACCTGGCCTTGACCGGCGCTTCGGTGCTGGTGCTGTTCGGCGGCCGGGGGACCCGCAACCCGGTCATGCGCCTGCTGAAAGGGCTTTTGTCGCTGTATGACATCACCAGCTACATCAGCGACATCCTGTCCTATACGCGTATCCTGGCCCTTGTTCTGGCCACCAGTGTCATCGCGATGGTCGTCAACCTGCTCGGTTTTTTGGGCGGACCGTCGATCACCGGTTTCTTTTTCTACGTGCTGGTCGCCATTCTCGGACACGGCCTCAACCTGGCCCTGTCCGCCTTGTCGGCGTACGTGCACACCAGCCGTCTCCACTACGTGGAGTTTTTCGGCAAATTTTACGATGGCGGCGGCCGTCTCTGGCGCCCGCTGACGATCAAGACCCGCTATGTTGATATCGTCCGCTCACCAGCGGAGGCGATGGAAAAGGCTTAACGAAATTAAAATGGTCCCGGAGGGACCCAGGAGGAAAAAACATGGAGTTTCTAGAGAATCTCGGCTTGATCCTGACATTCATGGCTGGCGCGCTGGCCGCCCTGCTGCCGGGCATCGGCTCGGCCAAAGCCGTCGGGCGCGTGGGCGAAATGGCCGCGGGCGTCCTGACCGAGGATCCCAACAAGTTCGGCAAGCTGCTCATCCTGCAGGCGCTGCCGGGAACCCAGGGCATCTATGGCTTGCTCACCTGGTTCATGGTGCTGCAGCAATCCGGCCTGTTCAGCGCGGGTGCCGATATCACCTGGCAGAAGGGGCTGGCCTACCTGATGGCCGTGCTCCCGATCGCCATCGTGGGCTATTTCTCCGCTGTTTACCAGGGCCGGGTATCGGAAGCCGGTGTGGCCCTGGTCGCCAAACGGCCGGAAGAGCAGTCCAAGGCGCTGGTCATGGCAGCCATGGTTGAAACCTATGCCATTCTCGCTCTGCTGGCCTCCGTCCTGACCATTTTCCGTATTACCTGACGCCAGACGGCAACAGCCGTTGCCGGTTCTGTCCGGAGAGGAGAACGATCTTGGAAGGGTTAGAAGCCATTAAACTGCGGATCCTGGCCGACGCGCGAGAAGAGGCGGACGCCATCTTGCGCCAGGCGCGGGAAACAGCCGCGGAACTGAAAGAAAAGAACGAGCAAACAGCCGCACAGCTGCTTGCCGAGGCGCGCCAGACCGGCAAGGCCCGGGCGGAAGCGGTTGTCAGCCGAGCCCGCAGCCTGGCCGCGCTCGATCAGCGCAAGACGCTGCTGGGCGCCCGCCAGGAACTGGTCGACGAGACCATCCGCCTGGCCCTGGAACGGTTGACCGCATTGGAGCCGGAGCGAAAACTTGCGCTTTACCAGGCCCTGATCGAGCAGTCGGGTATGGCGGAAGGCGAGGTCATCCTCAGCCGTCAGGACCAGATGCTGGGACCGAGGCTGCTCCTGCAAAGCCGCCGCCAGATTTCAGTTTCAGAGCAGGCGGGCGATTTTGCCGGCGGACTGGTTATCCGAAGCGGCCTGATCGAAGAGAACCTGACTTTTGAGACAATGATCAAGAACGATCGACCGGTGCTGGTCCGACTGGCCGCCGATATCCTGTTTACAGCGGAGGAGCCGGCACCATGACGGCAACTGCGAAAACGACGCGCAGCCCGGGTCCGGACAAGCTGCAGGAACGCTACCGCTACATCAGCGGACTGGTTCGCGCGCGCGAGCTGCTCCTGCTCGACCAGGCCAGCTTGAACCGCCTGACAGAAGATAGCGGGCCGGACGCGATCACGCGCTTGCTGATCGCCAACGGCTATCCCGCGGGCCAGGATCCGGAGGTTTGCCTCAGCAAGGAGTCCGAAGCCGTGCTGGCTTGGCTGGACGAGCAGATGCCGGACCCGCGCTATGCGGATACGCTGATCCTGTTCAACGATGCCCACAACCTGAAGCTGGTCCTGAAGAAGCTGTTGACCCAATGGGTTGGCAGCCGGTCTGCGCCCGAGCTTGACAAATCGTCCTCCGGTTCAGCACAAATGCCCGACTTCAGCGGCGCTGACGGCGTTCTGCCGTTCGGCGAGGCGTCCGGGCAGGCTTTGCTGCCGTCCCGTGTGCCGGCGGCGGTCCTGTACCGGCAGATCGCCATGCGGGAAACCGGCGAACTGCCAAAGTGGCTGGCTGATTTATCCGTCCGGGCGATCGAGCGCTACCTGCAGCGCTACGATTTCAGCGATATTGACCACCTGATCGACCAGGCGGTCTGGCAGAAGGTGCATGCCCAGGCCGCTGAAATCGGCAACCGCTTTTTCAGCGCCTATCTCGAGCGCCGCACTGACGTGACCAACCTTGAACTGCTCCTGAGAACCCGGGCCTTGCGCATGGGCAAAGATATTCTGCGCCGCGCGCTGCTCGGCGGGGGTTCGCTGGCCCTGGAGGCCGTGCTGGCTGTCTACGACCAGTCAGAAGACCAGGTGAGGGCGCTCTACGCACCGACCTCCCTGGCAGCCCTGGCTGAGCGGTGCCGGACCTACGGCCAGCCCGGCGAGGCGGCTCGTTTCAGCCTGGCTTCCGATAACTTGATCATGGACCATATCCGTCAGGCCCGCTGGGTCTTGAACGGACCTGAAATTCCGCTGGCCTGGGCATTGGCCCGTCAAATGGAAATCAAGAACATCCGGATCATCACGACCTATCTGCGCAACGGCCTGCCCCGCGCACAGATGCGTGACCTGATTCGCGACAGCTACCTGGCCTGGAGGTGATCGATCATGTATCAAGTTGGCGTTATCGGTGACCGGGACAGTGTCATGGGCTATCGCGCTTTAGGCATGGCTGTTGTCGAGGCGCAAAATCCGCAGGAAGCGGCGGATGCTGTCGACGAACTGGTCAAAAACCATTATGCCGTCATTTTCCTGACCGAGGTGCTGGCCGAAGCGATCGCGCCGCACCTGCAGCAGTACCGCGAGCGCCGTCTGCCTTCGATCATTCCGATTCCGTCGATCCAGGGCAGCACCGGTTACGGTTTGCGCCAGATCAGCGAATCCGTCCGCCGAGCCGTCGGCATCGACTTGTTCAGCCACGATGACGAACAGGACGGCCATAGACCGCAGCTCGATCAACCGCAAGATCTTATTGAGGAGTCATGATCCATGAATAATAAAAGCCAGGGAAAAATCATCAAGGTATCCGGTCCGCTGGTCGTGGCCGACGAGATGCGCGACGCCAACCTTTTCGACGTGGTGCGCGTGTCCGACAAGCGTTTGATCGGCGAAATCATCGAGATGCACGGCGACCGGGCCTCGATCCAGGTTTACGAAGAGACCGCCGGACTGGGGCCGGGCGAGCGGGTTGAATCCGAAGGCGCCCCGCTGTCCGTCGAGCTGGCCCCCGGCCTGATCGGCGGCATCTTCGACGGCATCCAGCGCCCGCTGGATCGTCTGGTGCAGCTGGCCGGCAACAACATCGCCCGCGGCGTATCCGCCCCGGCGGTCGACCGGGACAAGCGCTGGCATTTCGCGCCGTCCGTCACCGACGGGGAGCGCGTGTCAGGGGGCGATATCGTCGGCACGGTGCGCGAGACCTCGCTGGTTGAGCACCGGGTCATGGTGCCGCCGGGCCTGTCCGGTACGGTCGAAGCCATTCGCTCCGGCCTGATGACGGTCGAGGAAGCGGTCTGCCAGCTGCGCAAGCCAGACGGTTCGCTCGTCCCGGTAACCATGCTGCAAAAATGGCCGGTACGGCGCGGACGTCCGTACCAGACCAAGCTTTCGCCTGACCGGCCGCTGGTGACCGGCCAGCGTTCCATCGACACCTTTTTCCCGGTGGCCCGCGGCGGTACGGCGACCATCCCCGGCCCGTTCGGCAGCGGCAAGACCGTTGTCCAGCACCAGCTGGCCAAGTGGGCGGATTCTGACATCGTTGTCTATATC
>JAAZFW010000205.1 GCA_012511525.1 Clostridiaceae bacterium | reverse complement strand
GAAGACCGTCTGCGCCTGCGCGCCAGCCTGGCGACATCGCGCGAGCGGAGCGCGGACGAGTATGCCGTGCTGATCGCCAGCCTGCTGGCCATGCACCGGCTGCCGGCAGACGAGGTGCGTGCGGCGATCATCGCCTCGGTTGTGCGGCCGTTGAGTGCGACGCTCGGCGAGGCGGTCAGACAGCTGACGGGCATCCAGCCTCTGCTGGTCGGGCCAGGCGTTCGCAGCGGATTAAACATCAAGACGGACATCCCGTCGCAGGTTGGCGCGGACATCGTGGCCAATGCGGTCGGCGCCTTGGCCCTGGCCGAAAGTCCCCTGATTGTGGTCGATTTCGGTACGGCAACCACGCTGACGGCGATCAACGAACACGGTGAGCTTTGCGGCGTGATCATCTGCCCGGGCGTCCGCTCGTCGCTTGACGCGCTCTCCAGCCACGCCGCCGATCTGCCGGGCATCGCCCTGGAAAGCCCGCGCCGCCTGCTGGGCAAGAACACGATCGACGCCATGACCAGCGGCATTGTCTACGGCCAGGCGGCCATGGTCGACGGGTTGCTTGACCGGATCGCCGCAACATGGAATAATAAGAAACCAACGGTCATCGCGACCGGCGCGCATGCCGCCGCCATCGTTCCCTGGTGCCGGGACCAGGCTACCATCCGTCTCGAGCCCGACCTGACCCTGGCGGGCTTGAACCGGATCTACCAGCTCAATGACCGTTTGAAAACCTGATATAAAAGCGGGCGCGCTTTTATAAATATGCCACGCGTTGCACCCACCCGATGGGGCGACAGCAAAGGAGCAGCTTATGAACACGAACACGCACGCCAAAACGCTGTGGATGGCACAAACGGCCATACTGGCAGCCGTCATTCTCTTAATGGCTTTCACCCCGCTCGGCTACCTCAAAGTCGGCATCATCGAGATCACATTCCTGGTGATTCCCGTCGCGATCGGGGCGATCATGATCGGACCGGGCAGCGGCGCTGTCCTGGGCGCTGTATTCGGCGCCACCAGCTTTGCCCAGGCATTCGCTTCGCTCTTCGGCGCGGCCCTGCTGGCGATCAACCCGTTCTACACCTTCCTGCTGACCATGGTGCCGCGCATCCTGATGGGCTACCTGGTCGGACTGATTTTCCGCTCGCTCTTTAAGATCGACAAGACCAAGTTGATCTCATACACGGTCGCGTCGCTGAGCGGCGCGGTCCTCAACACCGTGCTCTTTATCGCGGCCCTTTTCCTGATGTTCGGCCAATCCGATTACCTGCAAAGCTTCGGTGACGGCTTCGTGGAAATTCTCGGGGTCCTGGTAGGCCTCAACGCCCTGATCGAGGCCATCGCCTGCATGATCATCGGTGCGGCGATCACGAAAGGCCTCAGCGTCGCGCTCCGTCATCGCCAGCAGAAGAAAACAACGTAATAAGCAGACCGGCTGCCAGCTGCCGGGCAAGGAGGCAACCATGAAGATCGATCACGCGCTGTTTGACACGTTGCGTACCGTAATGGCCGAGGCCGGCGCCAGCCTGGTTGGCTGCGCGGACTTGACCGATCTGCCGGATTGGACCCGTTCCGGCTTGCCTGTCGGCGTGTCGATCGGGCTGGCCCTGGATCCGTCCGCGGTTGCCCAGGTTCCGGAAAAGGCGACGATGGCTTACTACAACACGTATCAAAAGGCCAATCAGCGTTTGGATGAGCTGGCGCTGCTGGCGGCCGACCAGCTCACGCGCCTGGGTTTTCAGGCCGTCGCCCTGACGATGCGGCTGGTGAGCGAACAGCGGGAAAGCCAGGCGGCTGACCGGCCATCGGGCCGGGCCTGGCTGCCGCACAAGACCGTCGCAACCCGGGCCGGGCTGGGCTGGATGGGCAAGAACAACCTCCTGATCACCCCGCAGTTTGGCAGCGCGATCCGCTTCGCGACCGTGCTGACCGACGCGCCGCTGCCGGCCAACAACGAGCCGGCGCCCTGCCGGTGCGGCGATTGCCGCATCTGTGTCGATGCGTGTCCGGGGAACGCGATCAAGAACACGACCTGGACGCTTAAGACCGACCGCGACGATCTCTTCGATCCCGAAGCCTGCCGCGTGGCGATCGAAAAGCGCGGCCAGGCGCTTGGGATCAAGAACGGTGCCTGCGGTGTCTGTATCGCGGTCTGCCCTTACACGGGCCCATACCTCGAACAGCCCTAAGGCGCATGAGCGGTTGAGCCGCTTCACGATTCGACGGTGAAGTCCAGCGTGATCGCCAGCTGGCCGTCGATCGCCAGCTCGACTTTATACTGGCCGGTCGGGAACCCTTCTTCCGGCCGGTTCATGTAGAACATAATCGCCTGGCTGGCTTCGTCCGAAAACAGGTCAACAGAGCCGATGGTGTAGCTTTCGGTCACATAGATCCAGGTTGCGGTGATCCGGGTGCCTACCGGCGCATCGGTCAGGATCGCCGTCGCGTAGATAACGGCGATGTCTGGCGCAAACCGGTCTGTTGTGGTTACCGCTACCAAGGTGTCCGGGTTGATTTCCGACGCCATGGCGCCTTCTGACAGCTGGGGCGTCAAGACCACAACGGGCGCCTCAACGGAAAAGCGCAATGTTTCCGATAGCTCACCGTTTATGGCCAGGTCGACCTGGTAGCCCCCAACCGGGAATCCGTTGTCCGGACGGCTCAGGGAGAAGCTGATGTACTGGCTGACCTGGGTTGAGAGCACGTCGACCGAAGCGATTTTTGTGTTGTCGGCCGTATACGTCCAGGTGGCGGTGACCTTGGTGTTTTCAGGCGCATCGATTAAAAGCGCCGTCGCGTAAATGACAGGCGTGTCTGTTTGGAAGCGATCGGTCAGAACGAGGGCCTTTTTGGTGCTCGGATCAATTTCCGACGCCATGGCGGTCTCTGTCAGCTTTGGCGTGAGAACGACTTCGGGTTCCTCGACAACAAAGCGCAGCGTCTCCGCCCGTTTGCCGTCGATCGCCAGCTCAACCTGGTATTGACCGACCGGGAAACCATTGTCCGGGCGGCTCAGGGAGAAGCTGATGTACTGGCTGGCCTTGGTTGAGAGCACGTCAACCGAAGCGATTTTTGTGCCGTCTTCCGTATAGGTCCAGGTGGCGGTGACCATGGTGTCTTCCGGCGCGTCGGACAAAAGCGCCGTCGCGTAAATCATCGGTGTGTCCGGCAAAAACCGGTCGGTTTTGGTCAGGGCCTTTTGGGTGTTCGGATCGATTTCCGACGCTATGGCGGCCTCTGTCAGCTGCGGCTTCAAAACAACCGCAGCGGCCTCGACCGTAAAGCGCAGCGTTTCGACTAGTTCGCCGTCGATGGCCAGTTCGACCTTGTATTGGCCCGCGGGGAAGCCGTTGTCCGGGCGGCTCAGCGAAAAACTGACCGTCTGGCTGGTTTCAGTCGAGAGCACGTCGACCGAGGCGATCTCGGTGTCATCTTCCAAATAGATCCAGGTGGCGGTTATTTTTGTGTCTTCCGGCGCATTTTTCAGCAACGCGGTCGCATAGATAACCGGCGTGTCTGATTTGAACTCATCGGTCTTGATGACCGGCTCCATGGTATCCGGATCGATTTTTGAGGCCATGGCGGGCTCGGTCAGGCGGGCCGTGGTCACGCTGCAGGAACCGCCGCCCAGAATCACGGCGATGATCAGGGCGGAGAGCAGGACACAGCCGATAATCAGCACCACGATCCAGCCCTTCTTTTTCTTGGCCGGCGCGGGCGGATAAGGCTGAGGCGGATAAGGCTGAGACGGATAGGGCTGAGGTGGGTAAGGCTGGGTAGGCGGCACGGTTGCCTGCCCGGTTGGCTTATCGGCAGGATGACCGCAATGGGGGCAGAACTTCGTCGTGTCAGGGATCTGTTGACCGCAATTGGAACAGAACATGCTGCACCTCTTTCCCTCTGCCGGACCGGTTAGACAGGTCCGGCCGCATGCCGTGATTACAGGGGCTGATAAATTGATTATCTGCACCGGAAGGCTGTGCTGTCAAGTGTCTTGACACGTTTGCCTGGCAGCAGTTTTGCTCTTTACACGCCCTTTTTTGCCTGGTAAGATGATTTTTGGACGATGATTGGTCTATTCCCGAAACACAGCATTCTAACCGATCAGGCAGATACGCAGAAAGGGCATCCTATTGGCAAAGCTTGGCAGTACGCTGCAGCCATTGCAGGCGTCATGGAACTGGAAACAGCATGGAACATCCATCGTCGGCAAACGGGCGGACTGGTGGTTTGTTATCGGGCAATCGGGCGCTTTGCAGCCGATCGTGGTCAGCGCCGCGCTGGCCAATCTCCAGCCTACTTCGCTTGAGCAGCTGAAGGCCGCGATCCTGGCGAAAAGGAAGCTGTATAAGCTGAGCCAGTTTGATAACAAGAACCATGTCCTGACATTTTCGCTGAAAGCGGATTTTTCCAGCGCAAAAAACGCCGAACGGGTCGAGCTTCTGGTCGAGGATCTGATCGTCAGCTTCAGGCAGCTTGGCCTGGTCAGCGGATGCCAGCTGTGTGCTGGCGAACAAGCTTTGCATGCTGTTCGGATCGGCGAAAATACGGCCGCTGTCTGCGATGCCTGCCATGCCCATCTTGAGGAGCAGTTCAGCGGCATCGTCGAAAAGAACGAAGTCCAGGGCAATTACCTGACCGGTCTGATCGGGGCCCTGCTCGGTGCCCTGGCGGGCTCCGCGCTCTGGCTATTGGTTTCCTACTTGGGGTTCTATGCCTCGATCGTCGGGTTCGTGATCGCGTTCCTGGCCCAATACGGCTACAGGCTGTTCAAGGGCCGTGTTTCCCGAGCCATGCCGCTGATCGTCGCAGTATCTGTCGTCCTGGGTGTGCTGGCGGCCAACGTCGCCGAGGTTGCGATCAGCCTGGTTCAGGATCCGGAGATCGGCATGAGCTGGGCAGACGCCATCCACTATGCCCCGATGGCTTTGTACGACACGGAGCTCTTCTATGTTGGCCAAGTCTGGGGCGGCATCGCCATCGGCATGCTGTTTGCTTTCCTGGGCGGCTGGCGAACAATCCGCGGCCTGATCGCCGAGACCAGGGGCGTCACTTACCAGATCGAGACGCTATAGGGCGCGACATGTTACTGAACGGTGAACCCGCGCTCGCGTAAGGTCGCTTTGACAAGCTCCAGATCGATGCCTTCACGGGGATCATCGAATCCAACATGTATTCCGGACAGTGATGGGTACCCGATTTATCGATCCGAATGAACAGATACAAGCTGCAGATGCTCTGTTTGAGAGGCGCATCTTTCTGTTTCAGGCTGGAAGCCGTACCTCTTTGTAAATTCATGGGCATGGCTGGCAAGGCCCGTTGGGTCGACCATGTGATCATCGAACACTGGTTCAGAAGCTTGAAACAGAAGAGATTGATAGCAACAGCCATGAGAATCCACAAGAGCTGAGGATTGGTGTCGAGGAACACATCCGCAAATACAACGATGAGCGTCCTCACAGCGCGGCCCGGGCGAAGTGAGGCTGGCGACTTGATCACGTGAAATTCGCTCGAAACGCATAACGGTCAGCAAGTGGCGTGATGATAAGAGCCTGTTGGCATTAATATATGGAAATGATTCCACTATGGCATTTCAAATTTGTGTCTTGACAAGCCGACCCCTTTAACCTATACAGAAGGTGGCTATGAAGCCAAAAGCGCACGGTTTTGGGCTGGTGTGGCCGACATTATGATTGAAGCAGGTGGAAAACGACTTGAGTCGTTGACATAAAGTCACCCAAAACGGAGACGCAAGATGATTAAGGATTGGCACAGCCTGGCGACCATACCGCACAGCTTTTTCATCGTCGTCGACGATGTCGGTTGGTGGTGCGGAAAAGACCAACGCTATAAAAATGGACCATCGCGTTCCGGCCTTGAAAACAGGAGGCACGTGCTTGCTGATTACAAGGCGATCATCGCATTGGGCAAGAGCCTGGACATGCGAATAAAATGTGGCTTTGTCATCGGTGAATGGGACAGGAGCAACATCCTGGCCAGGGTCAGAAATTCGAACAAATACGGTTCTGGCTGGGATCAGGCGTCGCGGCTCGATCCGAAGATCGACGCCGTCCGGGACTTGATCAATGCTTCACAGGATTATCTGGAGCTGGCTCTCCATGGCCTGGTGCATATGTACTGGGACGACAACGGCCGGATGCAGCATGCGGAGTTCTACCAGCGAAATCCGCAGGGCGGATATGTCATGACGCCGCCCGATATCTCCCGCGAGCATCTGGACGCCTATTTTGAGATTTACCGCCAGAACGGTCTTCAGGCTCCTGTACGCAGTTTCATCCCGCCATGTTTCCAGTATGTTTATTCGCAAGGCCGTGACCAGCTGTCTGCGATTCTTGCTGAGTACGGCATTGAGTATGTGTCGACGCCATATGCCAGCATGGGCTGGACATCGGACGAGAAACCGCGGGATGTCGCTTTGGAAAACGGAATCATCACCGTGGACCGGACGACTGATCTCATCAGTTGGGATGTGGTCGCCGCTACGCCGCCCGATGTGCTGAAGAAAAGTTTCTTTGGTCTGCACTGGATCAATTTTCTTCATAACGAGGCGCCTCGAAACGATGAAACCGTCCAAGCCTGGATCCGGTATTTCTCCCGCTATCAGCATCAGTATGACCTGCTGGTTGCCAGAGACATCGCCATGGCTTCCACGCAGGCGCTATATAAAAAATATACACGCCTTCGCTTGGATCATGAAAAAATCGTTCTTGATTTCACAGCGGTCGATCAGCTTGGAGCGGTCGCGCTGGAGCCGTCACTGTATCTGAACATTGCCAACGCAAAAAAACCGCAGCCAAACCAGGCCGCCATCCTGCACATCAAGGAGCGAAATGAGTCTTTTACGACATATCAGCTGGTCAGGCGGATGCCAGCAGCAAGCCAGATCGTTTTAGCGCTTGTCGACGCAGACTGAAAGGTGAAAGATGTCACTTGCCAATCTCATTGAACAACTGCATATAGAGGGTGATCCGGAACTGCCATCACAGCTGTTTGAACGCGCTGAGCGTGCCTATATGGAAAACGGGACGGCCCTAGTCGATCCTGGATGGCTGCAATCTCTCAATGCCCAGTACAGGCTGTACCCCGATCAGCCGATGTGGCAGACTATCCTGGACGCGGCTGCCGAAATCAGGGATATGCCTGAGTTGCTCCAATATATCTACGTCCTCCATGAGGTCTGCCGGACCGGCTCCAATGCTGAGCAGCTGATCGCCAGATTTGCCTTGCCAGCGGTCGAAGTGCCTTCCCCGGCGCGTGATTTTGCAGCCCTATTTGCCTTACTGCCTTTTATCCCCGACTTGGTAAAATCGTTGCAGGGCCGCGGTGTTCCAGACGACGTGATCAGCGCCACGCTCAGCGAATTTCCTGATAAAGTGCGCGATTTCCAGCATCGGCGGGGACGGCCCGGCATGAGCTTGTACACGGGCTGGTTGTATAAATTCATCATGGGAGAGATCATCCGCATCGGCCGCTTTAACTTCGAGATGAAACAAGCCTTTAAAGGCGCGGTATCCGTCTACCGCAACCTACAGGGAGAATACCGCGTTCTTGTCAATCATGCGGTCCTGCATCGCAGCGGCCTGATCCTCGGTGCGGCCGGCTGTGAGGATGAAGCAGGCTCGTACCGGGCTGAAATCTGTGAGACAAAAACAGCCATCTGCGGCTATCCTGCCGGCAAAGACGGCCGGGCTGCCTCAGAAAAGATCCGACTAGATAAGCGTGATTGGTCGTGTGTCTTGACTACGGGCGATCCAGTGCTAAGTGTCCATATACCAGCCCTGATGAGCCTGGCAGAAAATATTTGTGAGGCGTCCTATAGTCAAGCCAGGACGATCTTTGCTCGCTGTTATCCTGATTTTGCCTTCAAGGCCATATGCTGTGAGTCATGGATGATGGATCCGCAGCTGGCAGTCCTGCTGGGAAGGGAAACCAACCTTACTAGGTTTCAAAAAAAATACATGCCTTATCCAACTCGGGCCCAGGGCCGGGCGGTCATGGATTTTGTGTTTCTGAAGCCGTACGATACCCCGCCTGAAGACTTGCCGGCAGACACCAGCCTGCGCCGGGCCATCAAAGCACATTATCAGGCCGGCGGCCACATATACGAACTTGGCGGCGTGTTTTTTTGAATCCTTTTCCAGGGTTACGCACAGATATGCTGCGGCGCGAACAGACGCCAGGACTACGCAACGTCAAAGCCGCGCTCGCGTAAGGTCGCTATGACAAGCTCCAAATCGATGCCTTTCATGGCGGCGCCTTTGGGGATCGTCATGAAACGTCCGGCGGTCTGCAGCATGCCCGGCTTGACAATGTCGGTGAAGCCAAGGTCTTTCATAACAGGAATCAGTTCGGGATACTGGCTGCAGAGCTGGAACACGGACAATTTCAGATCGATTGTTTTGCTGTTCATCGGGCACCTCCTGATTGATCGGTTTCAGTATGCAAGCTTGTCCGTCAAGCATCAAGCACACAAGATACGGTCGGAATCGGTTTTTCGTTCCCATTGTGCTGCAGGCGTGCTAGAATAAGCTTGTTCATGTGTTTTCTTGATTCATACAGACAGGCCGATGACGCGTCACGCATCCGTGGTGCGCCAGGCAGAACCGCTAATCCGGTTGCTGCCGTCGATTCCGGGAGGTCTGGCCATGAGACAAACCATCTTGTTTATGCTGATTGCTTTTATTGCTTTGCGCAGCGCCGCGGCCTGCAGCCTCTGGCCTGTACCGTCCAGTTCTGCGGCAACATCGTCAACCGCTGCCAGCGCCGCACCGACGGAATCTGCCGCGGCGACCGCGACACCGGCACCAACGGTTTCACCGGTTCCGACCCCAAGCCCGACGCCGACCGCGACGCCGGCGCCCAGCCCGACACCCAGCCCGACACCGACCCCGGATCCGTACGCGGCGACGCCGGATCAGGCCGGAACCGATACGGTCCTGTTTGATATCTACCAAGACCGTGCGCTGGCCGACCTGAACCAGGACGGCACGATGGAGCGGATCGAATGGGTTGCCGGCTCCAGTGCATCTGAGCTTCGGATCAACGATGTTCCCTATGCTATCTCCATAGCGGGACTCGCCCAGCTGTTCGCCGTGACGGATATCGACCGGTCCGACGGCCTGCTGGAGATCGTGCTGACCGAGCCGTATGCCGAGCTGGCCGATACGGAGTTTCCGTACAGCCACTTTTTCTGGTGGGACGGCTCGGATGCGATCAGCATGGGATCGGTCAGCGAACTGAAGTTCCATGGCGCCTGGCGCGCCGCCTTCAATCCGGCCGCGTTCCTCGACGGCGACGGCCTGATCATGACCCGAGCCCGCTCCATCGAACTGACCGATGTCTGGTATACGGGCCACTATATCGTCGAAGGCGCCCAGCGTGCGATCCGGGAAAAGGCGTATGCCACCGCACCCCTGTATCCGGTTGAGCCCCTGACGGCAAGGCACGATATCTTGTTGCTCAAGCGAATCGACAGCCAGTATTTCGGATCCGACTATGCGGTGCTCTGGGACTTTGCCAGCGGCACGGCGACCCTCG
>JAAZFW010000204.1 GCA_012511525.1 Clostridiaceae bacterium | reverse complement strand
GTCATCACCCGGGCCGCCGCCTGATTGAAAAAGCCGTCGCCGTAAAGGCCCTGGCCCGCCTCCTGCGAGGAAACGGTCAGGGTTGTCTCATCGCCGCTGTAGATGGTCAGGGCCTGGCGAAAAACCAGCGGCTCAAAGGAAGCGTCCTCGATCAGGTTGCCGCTGAGCGCCTCACCGAGCGATATGCCGCCTCCGGCAGACTGGAACCCGGACGGTTCCGCCTGAACATAAAAGCGGTGCAGATCGCTCGTCCCCGCCAGATTGGCGGCTGCAACCAGCAAAATCACACCGGTCAGAATCACTGCGGCCAGGGCCAGCGCCGTAATGATAAAAAAACGTTTGCGGAACAGACGGGTCGATCGCATGCTCAACATCCCATCCGGTCCGGCCGGTCAGAGCAGACCGATGCCATTCATCCGGCAAAAATCGATCATGCTGTCCGGCCACACCGAGGCCTGCACCTCGCCGATGTGGGCTTTATCAAGAAAATACATGCAGAGCCGTGACTGGCCGATACCGCCGCCGACCGTCAGCGGCAAATGGTCCTCAAGCACCTGGCGATGGAAGTCCAGTCCGGCCCGCTCCGGGCAGCCGGCCGACTCGAGCTGGCGACGCATCGCCTCGGCGTCGACGCGGATGCCCATCGACGAGATCTCGAACGCGCGTTCCAGCGTTGGGTACCAGAACAGGATATCGCCGTTGAGCTGCCAGTCGTCGTAATCGGGTGCGCGGCCGTCATGCGGTCTGCCGCTTTTGAGCGGGGCGCCAATCTGCTCGATGAACACCGCACCATGCCGGCGGCAGGCCGCGTCTTCGCGCGCCTTCGGATCCAGGGCCGGGTACTGGTCCTCCAGCTCCTGCGTGGTCATGAAACAGATGTCCGGCGGCAGCTTTCGTTCCAGCTGTGGGTAATGGCGCAGCAGGTGGTTTTCCGTCCTGCAGAAACAGCGGTAGATCTCGCGTACGATGCGTTCGAGCGTTTCGCGGGTGCGCTCCTCACGCCGGATGATCTTCTCCCAGTCCCACTGGTCGACATAAACCGAATGCAAATTATCCAGTGTCTCGTCACGCCGGATGGCGTTCATATCGGTGTAAAGCCCTTCGCCGGGCTTGAAGCCGTAATGGGCCAGGGCCATCCTTTTCCATTTCGCCAGCGACTGCACCACTTCCACATGCGCCGACAAGTCGCGGATATCGAAATCGACCGGCCGTTCGACGCCGTTCAGATTGTCGTTGAGTCCGGTTTCCGGCCGGACAAACAGCGGCGCCGAGACGCGCAGCAGGTTGAGCGTGTCAGCCAATTGGGTTTCGAACTGGTCTTTGAGCAGCTTGATCGCCGCCTGGGTTGCCCGGATGTCGAGCTTGGAGCGATAACCCTGCGGGATCGCGGTGTTGCTTTCCATGACAATCATGGCTGTTCCCCCTGTATCAGAATACGTTCCGTTTTGCGGTTACGGTAAAGATAGATCAGGCAAAGGGTGCCGATCAGGATAAACGCCATCTCGCTGATCCCGACGATCTGCCCCAGCACCTCGTCTTCGCCGACCAGCGAAGGCAGCACGCTGCCCAAAAAATTGAAAAGCATGTGCATCAGGATCGGAACCCACAGCGAGCGGGTCCAGGCATAGGCAAAGCCCAGCAAAAGACCTGGCAGCAGAACATAGCTGACCTGGACCGGCTGCCAGTGGAAGGCGGCGAACACGACAGCCTGGATCACGACGGCGGCCCAGTCGGGCAGCGCCTTGTGCAGCTCACCTTGCAGGATGCCGCGAAACAGCAGTTCCTCGGCTGCCGGGGTCAGGATGCTGATGCCCAGGATCAGCCAGAAGTAGCCCTGGGTCGGGCTGAAGGCGTTGGCCGTCTCCATATAATCGTTCATCAGGCGATCCAGCAGCGGGCTGTAATCGGTCAGGTAAAGCAGCAGGTTGAACCACAGGTTGATTAGGCCCAGCGCGCCGACCGCCATGGCCAAAGAGGGAAAAACCTGGGAGGCGGATACGCGCTCGAGCCAGACAGAGCGCGGATCCTGGCGCTTTTGCAGGTAAAGATAGAGCATGTAGAGCGGGATTAAAAGCCCGGAATAGAACACGCTGATCAAAGGATAATGCTCGGTCAGCAGACGATTAAGCTGCTCGACGTCGCCGAGCAGTGCCAGCGGATTGGTGGTGCCGCTTTGCAGGAGGATGTAGACGACCAGGTAGATGCTGGCCACCATGTTGATCGCCACCCAGTGGATTGCCAGGAAAGCCAGCGGCAGCAGAACCGTCCGCCAGCGGAAGCGGCGCGGCGGCGCCAGGTTTTGTCCGGCAATGGGTTCGTAATCGGTCATGGCCAATCCTCCTTGGCTAGATCCTGGTCAGCAGGGCTTCGTACTTATGAACCTGGCGCACCGGGCCGTAGGACTCCTTGGCTTTACGCAGGCCCAAAATGCCCATATCCTCTTCCCGGTTTACCCACCTGACATCCGGAAAAGCATTTTGCAGCACCATCTGGTTGATCGCCGCGTAGAGGCCGTCATACGCGGCATCGGCCTTTTCAAAATGGATGACAGCGGTGTCGCCGTTGAGTTCAGACCCCAGCGCGAATGCCGCCAGCTTGCCGTCAATCCGGATGCAGCCGCCGCGGACATCGAGCCGGTGCATCTCCCGGAAGAGCTGGCGCACTGCCCGGTAGTCGCTGCCGCACAGGTTGAGGCAGTCGACCTGCTTTTCATCGCACCAGGCCTGAACCAGGGCCATAGCTTCCGCCTGATGGTCCTGACGAATCGGCTCGTAGGTAAAGTCCGGATATAGCCGGTAAAACCGGTTGACGTGGTTGCGCTTTTTATGCATGGCCTTGCCTGACAGGTCGCGCAGCAAATCCGCATCGTAGATGTAGTCGCTGAAATCCGGATTGTAGCTGATCGACGCCGTGTACTGCCTCAGTTCCTTAAGCAGCGGCAGGCCAGCGGCGTCGATGTACATCAGGCGCAGCGGCCAGCCTCGCGCGGCAAAGACCGGATAAACCGCATCCAGGATGCATTCCAGCTTTTGCGCGGTCACCACGCCCAACGGCCAGGTCAGGTGCGGCGTCGTGAAGATGCCGCCGTTGCTGAGCAGGCTGAAGCAGTCATCGAGCGCAATTTTCTGGTAATAAAAGCCTGCGTTCCAGGCGATGCGGCTGTTCAGGCAATGGTCGGAGATTTCTGACCGGCCCAGCGCATGGCAGCGCGCATATTCGGGACCGTCCTCGATTGAAAACAAGGTACAGCCTTCACAATGCATCATAGTGGCCTCTTTTACGCGTGTCATAGAGAGCCGGACGCCTCAAACCTGCGGAAGAAATGGTTGAAGGCTGCATCAAGCTCTTTTCTGTCCTTGATCGACAAGTAATACTGCTCGCCGCTTTCGTGGCGCATGGAGCGCAAGATCGTCAGTTCCGGGTTGGCGTGTCGGCCGTCATCGGGTTCGTAGGGGTACATAATGACATATTCGCGCCCCTGTAACTGAAAAGCATCGATAAAGGACATGTAGTATTCATGTCCATTATCGATGTCAACGAGAACAGCCAGCACATGCTCCTGCGACGCCCGGTCATCCCGGACGACACGCCCCGGTTCAGCCTTTTTCCTCGTCGTCCTCTTCTTCATCCTCTTCATCTTCCTCACAGAGGCGCTCGTATTCTGCGTAAACCCGGTCGTACTCGTCGTCGTCCAGGCTCATCAGGCCTTCTGTGCCGTCGTCCATCGTCACCACACGCGTGATCACCATTTCCGGCTCTTCTTCGTCTTCGTCGGCGGTGATCAGCACGCAATAGTGCTCATCCTGGTAAACGAAATCGTCGGCGAGGACAAAAGAATATTCTTCACCAGTTTCGGTATCGGTCATCGTGATGACACCGCTGCCATGGTCATGGTCATGTCCGCAGTCACAGCCGCACGAGCAGCCATCCTGTTCATTGTTGTCACAGCCGCAATCCTGGTCGTTGTCGCCGCCGCAGCAGCACCCGTTATCTTCATCTTCGTAAAACATATAATCCTCCTGATCAAGCTGGTCAGGCCAGCATACTAAGCTTCTGGTTCTCCAGAAAAGACTTCTGACCATTATAGCATATCAGGAGGGTGTATGGCGACGGCTGTCCAGGTGTTCCTGCAAGATTATTTCGGCTGCGGCCTGGTCGATCACCGGCTTGTGCCGTTTTGTGCTAACGCCGCTTTCGAGCAGCTTGCGCCGGGCGATGACCGTCGTGAACCGCTCATCCCGCAGCAGGACCGGAACCTGGGTCAGCTGCTCCAGCCGCGCGGACAGCTGCCGGATCGGTTCGGCCAGGCTCGCTTCGCGGCCGTCGGTGCGTCCCGGGCAGCCCATGATGACGCCGCCGACCTGCTCGCGCCGGACAACGGCCGCCAGGCGTTCCAGAACGCCCTCGGTGTCCTGACCGTTCCAGCGCATCGTCTCAAGACCCCTGGCCAGGATGCCCAGCGGATCGCTGATTGCGATGCCGATACGGCTCAGGCCAAAGTCAATACCCAGCCATTTGTTTGGATTGACCGTCATGCCGATGGTCTCAGAGGCTCTTGATATAGTCTTTGATGATCATTTCAAGCAGCTCATCGCGCTCCATGCGCCGGATGACAGCCCGCGCTGACTTATGGTTCGTGATATACGTCGGGTCTCCTGACAGGAAATAGCCGACCAGCTGATTGACCGGGTTGTAGCCCTTTTCCCGCAAAGCCTCCAGAACCTCTGTCATGATCGCGCGTGCTTCGCGATGATGGTCTGCGCCCATTTCAAACCGTGTTGTCTCATTCCCGACCATATCCACACCTCCTGGATCAGCTCAAATCTGCCTTTATCATATCATGAATTGGCGATCATGTCTTTTGGCCAGCAAAAAATCGGCGTCGGCCTTGAGCCCGGTTACGGTGACCAGGCTGCCGGTCTCAAGTCCTTGCTGCGCACGGAAACGGACGGGCACGTAGGATTCTGAATAGCCCTCGTACAGGCCGTCCGGCCTTTGACGTTCTGTCAGAACCGTCAGCTGGCGCCCGACCTGGCGGCTGTGGCACGCCAGGGCCATATCCGATGCCAGCGCCATCATCTGGCGGGAGCGGTCGGCGATCACCTGCGGGTCGACCCGGTCAGGCATGCTGGCGGCCCGGGTGCCCTTCCTGGCCGAATAGCGGAACACATGCATCCGCAAAAAGCCCATTTCACGGCAAAAATCCAGGCTTTGCCTGAAATCGTCCTCGCTTTCACCGGGAAATCCGACGATCAGATCCGTCGTGATGCCGGGGTCCGCAAAGCTCGCCCGCAGCGCGCGGACCGCCTCCCGGTATTCGG
>JAAZFW010000203.1 GCA_012511525.1 Clostridiaceae bacterium | reverse complement strand
GACCTGTCCTGGAGTCCGGACAGTGAAAAGGTCCCGAACGGCCCTGTCGCGGTTGACAACCGGATCATCGACCTGGTCCGGCACCTGAAGGCTCCGGGGTCGCTCACCTTCCGGCTGCCCGCCACGCTGGGCAAACTGCTCCGTCCATACCAGAAAACCGGCGTTCATTGGCTGTGCACCCTTGACTACTACGGCCTGGGCGGCATTCTTGCCGACGACATGGGGCTGGGCAAAACGTTGCAGACAATCACCTATGTGCACATGCAATGGCACAAACGCAAAAAAACCGCCCTGATCATCGCACCGACCAGCCTGGTCTACAACTGGCTGAGCGAGTTCAACAAGTTCAGCCCCCGCCTGCCGGTTCTGCTGATCGACGGCAACCGCCAGCAGCGCACCAGCCTGTTCAGCGAAATCGGCCAGCACGCCTGTGTCATCACGTCCTACGCCTTGCTGCGCCGCGACATCGACGACCTCAAGGACTATCCGTTCGGAAGCTGTTTTCTGGACGAGGCCCAGAACATCAAGAACCCGGACACCCTAAATGCCCGCTGCGTCAAGCAGATCCAGGCCGATCGCGCGTTTGCCCTGACCGGCACCCCGCTGGAAAATTCGCTGCTGGAGCTGTGGTCGATCTTTGATTTCATTCTGCCCGGTTACCTTTACAGCCAGCGGGTCTTCCAGGGACTTTACGAAATCCCGATCATGCGCGACAACGACACAGCCCTGCTCAAGGACCTGCACCGCCAGATCATGCCGTTCGTCCTGCGCCGCATGAAAAAGGATGTCCTTAAGGAGCTGCCGGACAAGATCGAATCCCACACGGTCTGTGACATGACCGAAAAGCAACGCCAGATATATGACGCGTTTTTGGCCCGCTCGCGCGATGACCTCAGGCAGGAACTGGCGGTCAGCGGATACAACCGCAGCCAGATCTACATCCTGGCGCTGCTGACACGCCTCCGCCAGATCTGCTGCCATCCGGCCTTGTTCCTCAAACAGTACAACGGCGGCAGCGGCAAGCTTCTTCTGCTCGAGGAACTGCTGGCCGACTGTTTCTCAGCCGGGCACCGCGTGCTGGTCTTCTCCCAGTTCACCAGCATGCTTGAGCTGATCAAGGCCAGTCCGGCGCTGCGTGACTTAGCCCCCTTCTACATCGACGGCCAGGTGCCCCCCGAGGAGCGTCTCCACCAGGTCGAGCGGTTCAACGGCGGCGAAGGCAAGCTGTTCCTGATCTCGCTGCGCGCCGGCGGTACCGGTCTGAACCTGACGGGCGCCGATACTGTGATCCACTTTGACCCCTGGTGGAATCCGGCTGTCGAGGAACAGGCGACCGACCGGGCCTACCGGATCGGCCAGGAAAACATCGTCCAGGTGTTCAAGCTGTATACCCGGCATTCGGTTGAGGAAAAGATCCTGGCCCTGCAGCAGAAAAAGCAGCAGCTGATCGATTCCGTCATCAAGCCGGGGCAAAACCTGCTCTCGAAAATGACGCTTGACGAAGTAATGAGCCTGTTCGATTCTTGATTTGTCGATAATGTCTAAATGCTATGGGTTATCTCTGTTGAATCTGTACAGATAGTAACTGGATATTCCGGTGTAAAGGCTTTAGAATGGATCTTGTAGCCGCCCTATGCGGCGATGAAGAGCACAACACACGCTGGAGGTAATCCATGAAGCTCAAGTCTGTCGATGCTGTTCAGTTCGCGTCACTGGTTCGCTCGTGCACGGGCAAGGTCTGTCTGCTGACCGCGGACGGCGACTGCATGGTGATTGGCGGCAGCCTGGCCTCACGGATCGGGCTGGCAAAAATCCTGGATGTCGCCGGGCAGCAGGAGATCGCGGTGACCTGCGAAGACCAGCAGGACCAGATCAGGATCGAGCAGTTTCTGGACCGTTACAACGCTTCCTGACAATCGCTTCAGGCCGAACAGGCTTCGAGCGCCTGGCGGATGTCCGCCAAAATATCCTCGACATGTTCAATCCCGACCGACAAGCGGATCATGTCCGGCGAAATGCCGGCCGCCTGCAGTTCGGCGTCGCTCAACTGGCGATGGGTCGTGCTGGCAGGGTGAAGGACACAGGTTCTGGCGTCTGCGACATGGGTGACAATAGCGGCCAGCTTGAGCGCTTCCATGAAGGCAACCGCCTTTTCCCGTCCGCCGCGGATACCGAAAGAAATCACGCCGCATGTCCCGCCTGGCATGTACTTTTGCACCAGCGTCTGGTAGGGGCTGTCCGGCAGGCCGGGATAGTTGATCCAGCTGATCCGGTCGTCCGAAGCCAGGAAACGGGCCACCGCCTCGGCGTTGCGGCAATGCCGTTCCATGCGCAAAAACAAGGTCTCAAGCCCCAGGTTGAGCAAAAAGGCGTTAAACGGGCTGGCGGTCGCCCCCAGGTCGCGCATCAGGTGCGTGCGGGCCTTGGCGATGTAGGCCTGGTTGCCGAACTGGCGGTTGTAGACAATGCCGTGGTACGATTCGTCCGGCTCGCTCAATTCTGGAAAGCGGCCATTGTCCCAGTCGAAACGGCCGCTGTCGACGATCACGCCGCCCAGGCTGCTGGCATGCCCGTCCATGTACTTGGTCGTCGAATGCACCACGATATCCGCGCCAAATTCGATCGGCCGGCAGTTGATCGGCGTCGGGAACGTGTTGTCGATGATCAGGGGGACCTGGTGGCGGTGGGCCAGACGGGCCATCTTCTCGATATCACAGACAACCAGCGTCGGGTTGGCCAGCGTCTCGGCGAAAACCAGCTTTGTATTCGGCTGGAAAGCCGCTTCCAGCTTGTCCTCCGGGTCGTTCGGGTTGACAAACGTCACCGCGACCCCCATCTCGCGCAAGGTCTTGCCGATCAGGTTGTAGGTACCGCCGTAGATCGACGACGAGCTGACCACGTGACCGCCGGCGTGACAGATATTGAAAATGGCGTAGAAGCAGGCGGCCTGGCCGGATGATGTCAAAAGCGCGCCGCAGCCGCCTTCGAGGTCGGCGATTTTGCGTTCAACCGCGGCCAGCGTCGGATTGCCCAGCCGGGTATAGAAATCGCCGGACGCTTCCAGGTCGAACAGTTGGCCCATCCGCTCTGCCGAATCGTACTTGAAGGTCGTGCTCTGCACGATCGGCAGGATACGCGGTTCGCCGTTGCCCGGCGTGTAGCCGCTCTGGATGCAGCGTGTCTCGATGCGATAGTCTGGCATGTTTTACCTCCCGATCTAGAAACCGTCCGACCAATGAGCTGATTACTTGCCATTGTAGCACACGTCTCCGGTTTCCGTAACGAAAGAAACAGCGGAATTTGGCATTTATTTGTTTGATTGACTT
>JAAZFW010000202.1 GCA_012511525.1 Clostridiaceae bacterium | reverse complement strand
GGCAAGCGGTTGCGTTCCAGCAGTTCCGGATTGTTCCAGTCAGGCCAGGTTCCACGGCCGGGGTAAATCGGCACCTGCATGTTCGGCCTCCTTTTTGACGTTCATCCCTATTCTACCACAGCATGGCCGGCCGAGTTAAAAAGAAAAGACTGGAAACAATGCGTTCCCAGCCTTAATGGTCGGAGTGACAAGACTTGAACTTGCGACCTCTTGCACCCCAAGCAAGCACTCTAGCCACCTGAGCTACACCCCGACGAGCTTTTTCAATTTTAGTGGCAGGGCGTCATTCTGTCAAGCAGCCGACCGCTTAAGCGGCCGGCTGCCTGAACAAAAATATTTCAGCGTAACTTAGAAATCACGCACGTTGCCGCGCTGTGGTCCGCTCTGGCCGTCAGCCGGCCCATTGTCTTGCCGATAGCTGCGCTCCCGTGGCCCACGACTGGGTCCGCGGCTGCCGCTGTGGCCTCCGCTGCGGCCACCGTCGCGTCCGCCATCGCGGCCACCGTCACGACGGCGGTCGATGTTGCGCGGTCCACGCGACTCCGACGTGTCGAACTCGTTGAAGTCCGCTGGCCTTTCCTGCGTGTCGCGGATGGACAGGTTGATCCGGCCTTGGCTGTCGATCTCAATGACCTTGACGCGGACGGGGTCGCCTTCCTTGACGACATCCTCGACCTTTTCAACGCGCTTCCAGGCCAGCTTGGAGATGTGAACCAGGCCTTCCTTGCCCGGCAGGAACTCGACAAAGGCGCCGAAGTTCATCAGACGGGTGACATGGCCGTCGAACACGGAGCCCGGCTCGGGGTCGTTGACGATGCCATGGATCATCTGCAGCGCCTTCTCGGCAGCCGCACTGTTGGGCGAAGCCACGAACACGCGGCCGTCGTCCTCGATATCGATCTCGACACCGGTTTCGTCGATGATGCGGTTGATGATCTTGCCGCCCGAACCGATGACGTCGCGAATCTTGTCCACCGGGATGACCGTCTGGATGATCTTGGGCGCATAAGGAGACAGGTCGGGGCGCGGCGCGGGCAGGCAGGGCAGCAACACGTCGTTGATGATCTGCATCCGGCCCTTGCGGGTCAGGGCGAAGGCATCGCGGATGATGTCGAAGGTCAGGCCGTCCACCTTGATGTCGACCTGGATCGAGGTGATTCCCTCGGTCGTGCCGGCCACTTTGAAGTCCATGTCACCGAAGAAGTCCTCGATGCCCTGGATGTCCATGAAGACCATGTAATCCGACGCGTTCTCCTCGTTGACGATCAGGCCGGCGGAAATGCCGGCGACCGGACGACGGATGGGTACGCCGGCGTCCATCAGGGCCAGCGTGCTGGCGCAGACGGATCCCTGCGAGGTTGAACCGTTGCTCATGGTGACTTCCGAGACGCAGCGGATGGCGTAGGGGAACTCCTCTTCACCGGGCAGAACCGGAACCAGGGAGCGCTCGGCCAGCGCGCCGTGGCCGATTTCGCGGCGGCCCGGAGACCGGGCGAACTTGGCTTCACCGGTGGAATAGCCCGGCATGTTGTAGTGGTGCATGTAGCGCTTTTCTTCCTCGTTGTCGAGGCCGTCCAGCGCCTGAGCCTTTGAGAGCGGGCCCAAGGTGCATGTGGTCAGCACCTGGGTCTGGCCGCGCTGGAACAGGCCGCTGCCATGAACGCGCGGCAGCAAGCCGACGTCGGCGGACAGCGGACGGATCTCGTCCAGACCGCGGTTGTCGACGCGCCGGTGCTCCTTGGCCAGGTACTCGCGCACGACTTTCTTTTCCAGTTTGTAGATGGCGTCCCCGGCCATGGTTTCCCACTCGGGGTTGAGCGATGCCAAATGCTCGGCTGTCTTGGCCTGCAGGTCGGCAACCGCTCCGTCGCGGACGCTCTTGTCCTCGGCCAGAATCGCCTGGCGCATCGTCTCGTAGCCGAACGCCTTGACGGCGGCGAAGACGTCCTCGGGAACGTCGACCGCCTGGTATTCGAACTTCGGCTTGCCGATTTCACGGGCGATATCCTCGATGAAGACACACAGGTCGTGGATGACCTTATGACCTTCGATGATTGCTTCCAGCATGATGTCGTCGGGGACTTCGTTGGCGCCGGCCTCGATCATACAGATTTTGTCCTTGGTGCCGGCCAGCGTGACCGCCATCTGGCTGACCTTGCGCTGCTCCTCATCTGGGTTGATGACCGCTTTGCTGTCGATCAGGCCGACATGGACGCCGGCAATCGGGCCGTTAAAAGGGATGTCCGAGATGCAGGTCGCAATCGAGGTGCCCAGCATCGCGGCGATTTCAGGCGAGCAATCCTGGTCGACGGACAGGACCAGGTTGTTGACGGCGACGTCGTTGCGCAGATCCTTGGGGAAGAGCGGACGCATCGGCCGGTCGATGACACGCGAGGTCAGGATGGCCTTTTCGGTCGGCCGCCCTTCGCGCTTGATGAAGCCGCCCGGGATTTTCCCGACGCTGTACTGCTTCTCCTCATAGTCGACACTGAGCGGGAAATAGTCGACGCCGGGCCTGGGCGATGCCGAAGCCGTCACCGTCGACAGGATCACCGTGTCGCCGTAGCGGACGAGACAGGAACCGCTGGCAAACTGCGCCAGTTTTCCGGTCTCGATAACCAGAGGCCTTCCGGCCAACATTGTTTTGAAGATCTTTTCCATTTTGTTTCCTCCGTAGGTTTTTTACTTCAATCTGCGGAGCGGTAGCCTGTAGGTTCCATGCCTGTTCGCCTGTCGGCGGTCAGACGCGCAACCTACCTTCTACAGCCCGCAGGCTGGTCTTCTTGTGAAAATTGGTGGGCGAAAACCGCCCACCAATTCGCTGCCGTTTACTTCCTGATGTTCAGTTTGGCGATGATTGAGCGGTACCGCTCAACATCGATACGGGTCAGGTAGTCCAGCATGCCGCGCCGCTGGCCGACCATCATCAGCAGGCCGCGCCGCGAATGGTGGTCGTTCTTGTGGGTCTTCAGATGCTCCGTCAGGTGGTTGATGCGCTCCGTCAGAATCGCAATCTGCACTTCCGGTGAACCTGTATCGCCCTCGTGCAAACCGTAGGTCGCGATCAGTTCTGTTTTACGTTCCTTGTCCATGTTTACCTCCATATTTTGCCTCTGGCAACGTGAGCGGTTGGACATTCCGCAGACCTTGACCATGGCAGACTACTCCTAACCATAACACAAGAGCGGTCACTTGTAAAGTAAAATCATGACATACGGCCCAGGTACGACCAGCTTTTGCCCTCGCGGGTAATCACGACTTCGTTTGGACCGCCTGCCGGGGCTGCTTCCGTGTAACCGACGATCCGGGCATCCAGGGACCACGAGCGGCAGATGGACAAGATGGCCTGTGCGGCGTCGGGCAAACAGTACAGCTCCATGCGATGCCCCATGTTGAAGACCTGGTGCATTTCCTGGTCGCTGATCTGGCCGCTGGCACGGATGGCCTGGAAAATCGGCGGCAGGTCGAAGAGGTTGTCTTTGACGATGCGCACGCCGCGTCCAAAATCGCGGCACTTGGCTTGTCCGCCGCCGGTGCAGTGGACGATGCCATGGACCTTGCCGGGCACCGCGTCCAGGATGTCGCGCACGACCGGCAAATAGGTGCGGGTCGGTGACAGCAACGCCTCGCCGACCGTCAGGCCGGACGCTGGCAGCGGGTCGTCAAGGCGGAAGCGGCCGCAGTAGGCCAAATCGCGCGGCAGGGTATCGGAATAGGATTCCGGGTAACGTTCCCGATAGTCCGGGTGGAGCAGCAAATGGCGCGCGGCGGTCAGGCCGTTGGACCCGATCCCCGAATTTTCGCGCTCCTCTCCTTTCATTTTGCCAAAAGACGCCAGCCCGACGATCACAAGGCCCGGGCCGATTTTCCCGGCGTCGATCACCCGGTCGCGTCGAAGTCTGACATAGACGGTCGAATCGCAGATCACCGTCCGGACCAGGTCGCCGACGTCGGCGGTCTCCCCGCCGGTCATCGTGACGCGGATGCCGCTTTGGGCCAGCTTCCCGATCACCTTGTCATAGCCCCCGATCAGGGCCGCCACGCCAGCACCGTCGATGCGGTGGGCGTTGCGCCCGATCGTGTTGGAGAGGTAGAAATCGTCGACCGCGCCGATGCAGAGCAGGTCGTCGGTGTTCATGACCAGCGCGTCCTGGGCCAGGCCGGCATACCAGGACGGATCGGCGTGCTCGCGGACCATCAGGTAAGCCAGCGACGACTTGGTGCCGGCGCCGTCCGCGTGGAAGGCCGCGCACCAGTCGGGGTCGCCGGCCGGGTCGGGCAGGATTTTGCAAAAAGCGCCCGGGAAAAGACCCCGGGCCTGTTCGGCCACGGCGCGGTGGACATCGTCCTTGGTGGCCGATACCCCCCGGGCCTGGTAGTTGTCTGTCTGGTCGCGATGTGTGTTGGTCATCTGGCGCTTCGCTCCCCTTGTGTTGTTGGGTGCTTTCCGAGCAAGCCTGTAAGCCGGATCCTGTCTTGGACAACCATCTATCTAGGCCGGCTGTTGCCAGCCGGCTCCAGCCACCTCCACGGGACTTGCGGGCCGCAAATATGTCCCTCCGCGGTGTTGCTCCAGGTGGGGTTTACAGAGCCGGAATGTCGCCATCCCGCTGGTGAGCTCTTACCTCACCGTTCCACCCTTGCCGGCAGAACCTGCCGGCGGTCTGTTTCTGTTGCACTTGCCTTGAAGTCGCCTTCACCGGGAATTACCCGGCACCCTGCCCTGCGGAGCCCGGACTTTCCTCATGTGCCGCCTTTCGGCTGACACCCGCGGCTGTCC